>JAFAGL010000006.1 GCA_023422735.1 Pseudomonadota bacterium | reverse complement strand
CCGGTGCGGCGATTGCGGTCAGCAACGTGCTGTTGCCGGGACTGGTCAAACGCGACTTCCCCGACCGCGCAGCCATGCTGACGGGGCTTTATACGATGGCGCTATGCGCCGGTGCCGCTGCTGCCGCTGGCTTGACAGTGCCTTTCAAGACCCTGTTCGGCGATTGGCGACTTGCCCTTGCGGTTTGGGCTTTGCCTGCGCTCCTGGTTGCGATCATCTGGTTGCCGCAAACCCTGCGGGTTGTATCCGCGCATGGGCAGAAGAGGCATCGCGTTCAGGGCCTGATGCGCGATCCGCTCGCCTGGCAGGTGACGTTCTTCATGGGTCTGCAATCGGCTTTCGCTTATATTGTTTTTGGCTGGCTTTCGCCGATCCTGCGTGAACGTGGACTGGATGCGGCAACTGCGGGCGTCGTGGTTTCAACGTCGGTGATGGTTCAGGTGGCAGCCTGTCTGGTGATTCCATCGATTGCCGTGCGCTGCCGCGATCAACGCTTGATCAACACAGCTCTGATCAGCGCTGCAATGCTGGCGCTGCTCGGTTTCATTTTCGCACCCTTGTGGTCGATCTGGATCCTGGCGGTGGTGCAGGGAATCGGGCAGGGCGGCTTGATCGCGGTTGCCATGACACTGATCGTTCTGCGTTCGCCGAATGCGCAGGTCGCCGCTTATCTTTCCGGCATGGCGCAAGGAGGCGGATATGTCATCGCCTCGCTTGGACCGCTTCTTGTTGGTTTCATTCATAGCTGGACGGGCAGTTTTAACGCCTGCGCATGGCTGCTTCTTTTGATCGGCGCAGGGGCTATCGCAGCCGGTCTCGGCGCGGGTCGCGCCCGCCATGTGCAGGTTCGGCAAATCGATCTTTAAAAGGGCCGCCGGGGTCTATCGATCGCGCAAGCGCGCCTGCAAGTCAGCCAGCACGAAAAGACGAATGGCGGATGAGAGGTTGGTTTGCGGATCGCGCGCGGCATCGATGTCGGCGATCAGCGCGCTGAGGCTCGTTTGTCGCTGAACGGCAGCGCGTTCCAGCTCGGCATGAAATTCTTGTTCCAGCGTAAAGCTGGTGCGGTGGCCGTTGATCGTGACGGAGCGCTTGATGAGGCCGCTCACGTTTCGCGGCGATGATTGTCGAGATGATCGGCGTCGCGCTTTGCGGTCTTGGTTTGCGCCAGCTTGTCGCTTTTGCTGCGACCGAAACGGGCGCGGTTTTCCTCGGCCTGGGCAGCGGCAGTTTCGCGATCACGCTGTTTGCGCGCCGTTCGCAGATTGACAACCTCGCCCATCGGGACCGCGCCTATTTCTTGCGAAATGCGTCGAGCGATACAACGTCCGCGCCGGTCTTGGGCGTTTCTTCGTCTGCGGTATTTTCAGGCTCCGTCTTGGCCTTGGTCGCGTCCGCCTTTTTCTTTGCGTTGGGTTTTGCCGGCTTTGCAGCAGGCTTGACGTCAGACTTGGTGTCGACCGGCTTGAGCATCGGCGTCGGCTCAACAGGTGCCGGCAAAGGCGCTTCTTCCACCGGCTTGACGTCGAATTCGAGCTCGAAATTCACCGACGGGTCATAAAAACCGCGCACGGCCGAAAAAGGAACTTCCAGTTTTTCGGGCACGTCCGAAAACGACAAACCGACTTCGAAGCCCGAATCCGTGACTTTCAGATCCCAATACTGGAACTGAACCACGATCGTCATCTGCTCGGGATAACGCTCCTTCAGGCGGCTGGAAATACGCACGCCCGGCGCGCCGGTCAGGAAAGTGATGAAGAAATGATGGTTGCCTGGCAAGCCAGTGCGCGCAACCTCCACAAGCACCTTGCGCATGACGCCGCGCAGCGCTTCCTGGGCAAGAATATCGTAGCGAATGTGGTCTTCGGCCATGGAGCCAGGCAAGGTCCGGTTGAATCGTGGGAGTAGCTTTAGAGAAGCTTGGGCTTCACGTAAACTGACTACGATCTAGTCCATCCTTCAAGGGAGGAAAGGCTGACCCAACGCAAACGCAGTATCTGACGTGAAGAAAAGATGAGTGGAGGTTTCTGTTGCCAGGTACCTCCGAACCCCGCCTGAAGGGGCTAACCCGCAGGACTTGATTCGAGACTATCGCGCCGCATTAAGCAGCGAGACGTGCCTCAGCATAGTTGTCGTTTGCAACTACTGTTGTAGCCCGATAACGGTGGTACAATGCCGGGAAAAAGTCCGCTCTTTACACCCTCGTCGATCCTATTTCGCCCCCATCACCAGCCGTCTTCGAGCTGACGGTTCGTGGTGGAGGCGCCGGGTACCGCCCCCGGGTCCGAATGGCTTATTGCAACGGCCGTTTATTTCCATAGTCGGGCGAACCGACAGGACTGATATAGGGGTTTTCAGCGCCGCTGCAAAGGGGTGGAGCGCTGACGCAACGCTTTGGGCCACCTGAAGCGCAGGGCCAATACGGCCAGCGCGACCACGAGCCAGATCCAGCCTTCGGTACGGATCACCTTCATCTGCCAAAGGTAATGCACGACACCCAGCAAAACCGCCGGATACACCAGCCAATGCAGTTTACGCCATTTCGCACCGAGCTTGCGGATCGAGGCATTGTTCGACGTCACCGCAAGCGGAATGAGAAGGATAAAGGCGGTGATGCCGAAGATCAGATAAGGCCGCCTGACGAGATCGCTGGCCGCCTGTGAAAGAAGCAAGCCCATGTCGAGCACGGCCCAGGCAAGCAGATGAAGCGAGACATAGATAAAGGCCAGCAGGCCGATCGTGCGGCGATACCGCAGCAGGTTCAAACCAAGAAAGCGCCGCGCCGGCGTAATCAGCAAGCCGCCGACCAGAAACCACAAGGCGATCTTGCCCAGCCTGTGCTCGACCTCCTTGACCGGATCGACACCGAGATCATTGGTGACAACCAGATAAACCACCCACGCCAGCGGAATGAAGCCCGCAAGCCAAACAGCCCAGTTCGGAATGCGTTTGAGCCAGCGGTCGAGATGCGCGATCAATAGTTTTTCGCCAGATCCATGCCGGCATAAAGGTTCATAACCTCTTCGCCATAGCCATTGAACTTGAAAGTCTCCTGCCGGCTGGCAAACAATCCAGCGCCGATGCGACGCTCGGTCGCCTGGCTCCAGCGCGGATGGTTCACTTCGGGGTTAACATTGGCGTAGAACCCGTATTCGCTCGGCTGCAATTGCTGCCATGTGGTTGGCGGTTGCTCCGCGACAAGGCTGATCTTGACGATGCTCTTGATAGACTTGAAGCCGTATTTCCAGGGAACGACCAGACGCATCGGCGCGCCGTTCTGATTGGGAAGATTCTCGCCGTAAAGGCCGGTCGCCATGATCGTCAGCGGGTGCATGGCTTCATCAAGCCGCAAACCCTCGACGTAAGGCCAATCGATCCCGCCGGCGCGCTGGCCGGGCATTTCTTCCGGGCGATGCAGGGTCTGGAAGGCAACATATTTCGCTGACGGCTGCACTCCGAGACGATTCAAAAGGCCGGACAGTTCAAAGCCGATCCACGGGATCACCATTGACCATGCTTCCACGCAGCGGAAGCGATAAATGCGTTCTTCGAGAGGCTGGCCCTTGACCAGATCAGCGAGATCATAGGTGCCCGGCTTGTCCACCAGTCCATCGACGGTAACGCTCCAGGGATCGACCGTCATTTTTTCGGCATTGGCGGCCGGATCCGTCTTGTCCCAGC
>JAFAGL010000293.1 GCA_023422735.1 Pseudomonadota bacterium | reverse complement strand
CAATGGCATTGCGTTACGTCCGCGCGCCTCGCTGAGCTGTTGGAAAGCGCCGGTTTTCTCACCCCGAGGCAGATCTTCAAGGCGTTCAACTATGTCGCGACCTTTGCAACCCGTGCAGACACATCGTGACGGGAACGTCAGATGACGTTCCGTGCTGGCCGGGCGCGTGATAAACGCATCATCGAAGCAGGAGCCATCCATTTTGGAAAGCCAGCGCACTACAACTCGTAAAACGATCCTGAACGCGGCGCTCGACATTATCGAGCGTGAAGGAATACGCGCCGCGACGCAGCCGCGCATTGCCAGGGAAACCGGTCTGCGCCAGTCCCATCTGACCTATTATTTCCCTCGCAAGGCCGATCTTTATATCGCACTTCTCGAAGCGTCGCATGAGCGTGCCGACCGCCGTTCGGCAGGTCAGCCGGAGGCTTCGCTCGAAGATTTGTTGATGACCCTGTTTTTCGAGCCCGAACGCATGCGCTTCTTCCTGTCCATCATATTGGAGGTGGGGGATGATTCAGATCTTCGCCGGGTTCTCGCCGCCCATGCCAATGGGCTGGATGCTTTCATCGCAAGCTGTACGGCGCGCGAAAGCGGAGATCCAGGGATCACCGCTTTCGTCGATGAATTGCGCGGCCTCGGCATCCGCAAGCTGGTGGACCAGAGTTTCGAATTTACGCGCGAAGATTTGCGTAACCGGGCCAAGCGGTTCGGACTTGAACTGGGTTGAATCAGCATCCATCAAGCCGGAAAGCGCTTCAGGACGAGGGCTTATCCGGCGGCTGCAACCACGGTGGCATCGAGCAGCGTCGCGATATCTGCTTGATCCAAACCGACGGCTTCGAGAACCGATATGCTGTGCTCGCCCAGTTCCGGTGCATCGCTTCGTCCGGCAAGACGTCTTAAAAAAGACGACCGAGCCTCAGGCGACAAAGCGAACCGGCGCGCCCTTATAGGCCGGGGTTTGCGATTTTTCCTCGTGGTAACTGAGCGGGATCAAGGGATTGAGTTCGGGATAATAGCCCGCGACGCAACCGTCCGGCAGGTCGTAAGCCGTGACCGTCAGGCCGTCGACCATGCGGCTATGCCCGTCATCGATGGCGCAGATCAGCGAAACCTTCTGGCCTTCCTGAAGATGAAGGCGCACCATCTCGGCGCGATTGATCAGAATGATCTCACGATCGCCGCTCAGTCCCCGCAAGCGGTCCGAGAAGCCGTAAATGGTCGTGTTGAACTGGTCATTGGAGCGTAGGGTAATCAATGTCATGCTCTCGGCGTCAGGCTCCTTGCCCAATGCCGAAAAGGTGGTCGGCGTCGTGAACTGCGCTTTGCCGCTTTCCGTTTCCCATTTGCGCTCGCGGGCCGGGTTGCCCTTGTAAAATCCCCCAGGCACGAAAAGCCGGTCGTTGAAATTCGCGAACATATCCGGATAGGTTTCGCAGATCAGATCGCGAATGAGATCGTAATTGCCGGTCCACTCGTCCCATTTCAACAAGGGGTTGTTTGCCAGTGTCGCCTTGGCGATGCCCGCCACGATTGCGGTTTCCGATTTGACATCCGGTCCGGGCGCTTCCGCGCGCCCGAGCGATCCGTAGATATGCGACAGGGAATCTTCCATCGACACGGCTTGCGGTCCCGTTGCCTGGATGTCCTCATCCGTTCTTCCGAGGCAGGGGAGGATGTAGCTGATCTTTCCCGGCGCCAGATGCGAGCGGTTGAGCTTGGTGGCAATATGAACGCTCAACCTGAGATTCGGCCATGCTGCTTCGATGCGCTCGCGATCAGGCAATGCGCGCAACAGGTTGCCGCCCAGCGAAATGAAAGCCTGGACCTTGCCATCAAGCAAGGCTTCGCAGGCATGAACGGCATTCATACCGTCTTCCTGCGGTGCATCGATGCCGAAAAGCTGTTTCAGCTTGTATGCCGGCATATGTGAAGATTTCTCGCCGATCCCGACGGTTCGCTGGCCTTGCACGTTGGAGTGTCCGCGAACCGGCGAAATGCCCGCGCCGAGCTTGCCGATATTTCCGCGCATCAGGAGCAGATTGGTCAGCATGCCAAGGTTGAGCCAACCATTCACATGCTGCGTCAAACCCATTCCGTAGATGCCGATCGCCTTGTCGGCGGCAAGATAGATTTCGCCGGCCTCTTCAAGCATCGCGCGGCTCAAGCCCGAGTGACGCTCGATCTCTTCCCAGGAAACGGCGCGCACCGCTTCTTCCATTTCAGCATAGCCAACCGTTTCGGCTTCGATGAAACCATGGTCGAGCACGGTTCCCGGCTTCTCGTCTTCGGCCTGGAGCACGCATTTCATCAACCCGGCCAGAATGGCGATATCGCCACCCGGGCGTGATTGGTAATAGCGATGCGAGATCTTGGTGGAATGACCGATGGTCATCTGCTTCAGGCTTTGCGGATCCGCGAATTCGATCAGTCCGCGCTCACGAACCGGATTGAAGGTGACGATTCGACAGCCGCGCTCCACCGCGCTTTTCAAGACATGCAAAAAGCGCGGACTGTTCGTGCCGGTGTTCTGCCCGAAAAAGAAGATCGTGTCGCAATGGTCGAAATCTTCGAGCGTGCAGGTGCCCACCGGTGTGCCGATAACGGTTTTCAGGTTCACCGATGTGGTTTCATGGCACATATTGGAGGATTGCGGCAGGTTCTGGTGTCCCATCGCGCGCGCAAAAAGCGCGTAAAGATAGGATGCTTCAAGGCCGGCATGGCCTGACGCATAAAACACAGCTTCCTTCGGCACAGAGCGTTTCAACTCGTTGCCGATTTCGGCAAAGGCCTCGCCCCAGGTGACAGGCTGGTAGCGGTCCCTATCGTGATCGTAGCGCATGGGCGTTGTGAGCCGCCCCGCTTTTTCGAGATCGTGGTCGTGCCAGCCCTTCAACTCGCTGACCGTATGTGCTTCGAAAAATTCAGGGCCCGCGCGCGTCTCGTCGAGTTCCCAAAGGGTGGCCTTCGCCCCGTTTTCGCAAAACTCGAACTTGTGCGGCGTCGCCGGCTTCGCCCATGCACAGGACGAACACATCACGCCACCGGGCTTGTTCAGTTTCTGCAAAATGCCGAGCGCCCGGGTCGAGCCTTTGGACGAGCCGAAAGCTTTCCCCACGCCTTCGAGTGAGCCCCAGCCACCTGCCGGGTGGTCATAATATGGTGTATCCGCATCCTGCTCGGTCGCGGGAGAGGAGGGCAGGGGTTTATCGTCCATGGAAGATCCCGGATCGTCGGATAGAGAAGTGCTTGAACGACGATCAACGTTCCGCAAGACAACGGAGTTCCGCTTTGATCAAGATCAGATCTCGCCGGGTTGCACTTAGACATTTTCGGCATGAGCGATTGCTGAAATGGAATTTGCCTGTTTCGTGTAGGCTTGGCATCTAAGCTGAAACCAATGAATGCTCGGAAAGTCAGATGTCGGAACCGGAACAGGTATATTGCGGCGGGGAATATGTTTCCCGCAGCGAAGCGCGAATTTCTCCTTTTGATCGAGGCTTCCTGTTTGCCGATGCGGTCTACGAAGTCAGCGCGGTCATGGGCGGCAGGCTGGTGGACAATGATTTCCATCTTCGTCGCTTGCAGCGCTCGCTCGGCGAAGTCGACATTCCCATGCCGATGACGCTTGAAGAAATCGAGACCATGCAGATCGAGCTGGTCAAGCGCAACAAGGTCGAGGAGGGCACGGTCTATCTTCAGGTGTCGCGCGGCAACGAAGGTGACCGCAATTTCGTGGCTCCGGATGACCTGAAGCCCAGCCTGTTTGCATTTACCAGTTCGCGCAAACTGACCGGGACGAAATCCCAGCAGGAGGGCGTCGCCGTCGATCTTTTGCCGGATCCCCGCTGGGTGCGGCGCGACATCAAGACGGTGATGCTTTTGGCGCAGGTTCTGGCCAAGAAGACCGCCAGCCAGAAGGGCTTTGACGATGCCTGGTTCTTTGAAGATGGATTGATAACCGAAGGTGCTTCGGCAACCGCCTTCATCATCACGCAGGACGGCAAGGTTGTGACGCGCGCCAACTCGCAGGCCATTCTGCCCGGTTGCACCCGCCGCGCGGTGGAACAGTTGTGCAAGGATGAAGGCATCGGCTTCGAGAATCGTGCTTTTGCTCCCGAAGAAGCATTTGCCGCCGCTGAAGCGTTCCTTACATCGGCTTCCGGCTTCGTCACGCCCGTTGTGCGTATTGCGGACAAGGTGATCGGTGATGGCAAACCCGGCCCGTTGACACGCCGTTTGCAGGAGATCTACCTGAAAACCGTATGCGGCGTCGTGGACGCGACGGCCGCGTAACGGAGCGGTCCATGAAAACAGCGCGGGATTTCGGATTGGCGGTCGGGCGCATGACGCCCGGCCGGGCAAATGCGATCACCGATGTGCCGGGCGTTCTGGTCGGGCACGCGACACGCGGCGGCAACGGACTGGCCACCGGCGTGACGGCCATTTTGCCCCATGCAGGCGATCTTTTCCGCACGAAGGTCCGGGCTGCGGTCGATATCATCAACGGATTTGGAAAATCGGTCGGGCTCGTTCAACTTGCCGAGCTGGGAACGATCGAAACACCCATTCTGTTGACCAATACGTTTTCCGTCGCGCCTTGCGCGGAAGCGCTGACCAAACAAGCTATTTCGGCCAATCCTGAAATCGGTCGCGAAACCGGAACGGTCAATCCGGTGGTCTGCGAATGCAATGATGGCAGCATCAACGACATTCAGGCCATGGCGATTACCTTGCGTGATGCGGATGCCGCGTTGAAGGCCGCAAAAAGCGGTCCGGTCGAGCAGGGAAATGTCGGCGCCGGGACGGGGATGACCAGCTTTGGTTTCAAGGCTGGTATCGGCACCTCATCGCGACGGATAAAGATCAACCGACACGAGTTCACGCTCGGGGCACTCGTGCTGTCCAATTTCGGCAAAACGGGCGATCTCATTTTGCCAAATGGTCAAAAGGCGGATTCACGGTCGCCAAAAAGGCCCGAAAGCGGGTCTATTATCATCGTTTTGGCGACGGATATTCCCTTGGATGATCGTCAGCTCAATCGTGTTGCGCGGCGCGCGGGTGCCGGTATTGCGCGGCTGGGCTCGTTCTGGGGGCACGGAAGCGGCGACATTGCGATTGCTTTCACGACCGCCGATCCTGTGCCCCATTATCCTGCCGATGACTTTTTGAAGGTCCATCGAATTCATGATGGCGAAATTGACCAAGTCTTTGAATCCGTGGTGGAAACGACAGCGGAAGCAGTGTTGAACGCGCTGTGTTCTGCTCAAGGCATGACAGCTCGGGACGGTCGCCAGATCCCATCTTTGGCGGACTGGTTGGAGGAACAAAAATGAAGGTTTTCATTTCCGCAGACATCGAAGGGACCGCCGGCATCCATTCCTGGAGCGAAGCGGATCGGGACCATCCAGATTATCGCGAATTTCGCGAGTTGATGACCCTGGAAGTGCTGGCCGCCTGCGATTCTGCGATCGAATCCGGCGCCACCGAGATCACCATCAAGGACGCGCATGAAAGTGGCCGCAACCTCATTCTTGATCGCCTGCCCCCGCAAGTCCAGATCATCAGGGGCTGGTCGGGCCATCCCGACCAGATGATGTTTGGACTGGACGAGAGCTTCGACGCCGCAATTTATACCGGCTATCATTCCAAAGCCGGTTCGGAAGACAACCCGCTCGCGCATACGTCGACACTGCGCCTGTCCCGACTGCTCCTGAACGGGGAAGTGGCCTCCGAATTCACAGTTAATGCCCTGTGTGCTGCCCGTTACGGCGTTCCATCCGTGTTTTTGTCAGGCGATGCGGGCATTTGCGGCGAAGCGGAAGCGATGGTTTCCGGTATCGTGACCGTAAAAACATTGGAAGGGATCGGCGCCTCAACCAGGTCCATTGCGCCGGCCGCGGCACGCAGCGCGATCCGCGAAGGCGTGAAAAAAGGGCTGGAAAACAGGGAAGCTCAGCGTCCCGTTGCAATGCCCGATCAATTCGAGGTGGTCATGGAATTCAGCAATCCCGTGGATGCCTACCGCGCATCCTGGTACCCCGGTGTGCGCAAACATGGACCGCGCGCCGTGGCCTATAGCTCGAACGACTATTTCGAGGTCCTTCGCGCCATGCGTTTCATGAAATCTTGAGACCAATGCGATTGCTAGGCTTGCTCATGCTCTAGGTAGCCCCGGTCTATGGCCAATGCACGGGCTGTAATCCACAAGGCTTTGACATTGGGGCCGGGTCGAGTTTCGGAACTGCGATAAAGCCGGACTTCGAGATCGAAACTCCAGGCAGGTCCGCTTGAGCAGAGAACCAGCGATCCCTCCAGGATTTCCTTGGCGACCAGGCTTTCCGGTAGCCAGCAGATACCCGCACCTATCAGGGCAAGCTCCTTCAAACTCGCGCTGATTGTGCTTTCATGCACGGTTTGGCGACGAAATGGCGGGCGTTTCGAAAAGAGGTTTCCAAGCGCGACGCCGAAAAACGAACTGTATCCGTAGCCGAGATATGGAAGAATCCTGTCAGCCTGCTGGTCATCGAGAATATTGGCAGCGGACAGCTTCGTTTTGCCGAACTGGAGTTTCGGAGCTGCAACGGGGATGAGGCGATCCTCTCCGATCGTAATATGCGGGAAGCGTTCGCGGTCGAGGTGGAACGGCACGTCACGATTGGCATATGTCAGGAAGAAATCCGCTTCATTGTCGGTAAGCGCGGCCAGATTGGCTTCGATACCGCCGCGGTCGGCAATGAATGATGTGCCGAATTTACGGCTTGTTTGCTGCAGTTGCTGGAGCCATTCGGGAAAAAACGTGATGGTGAGTGTGTGCAGCGAAGCAAACCTAACCAACCCCTGTTCGGCAGGCGGGCTCAGGGTTTCACGGGCCGTATAAAACATCCTGATGGAATCCTGCGCCGTCGGAAGAAAGTTTCGACCGGCCGGGGTCAGTTCAGCAGGCATTGTTGCGCGGTCGATCAATGGGGCGCCGAGCCAGGTTTCAAGCTGTTTGATGCGCCGGCTGAATGCAGGCTGTGTTACGTTTCGGATTTCGGCAGCGCGCGAGAAACTGGAAGTTTCTGCAAGCGTGACGAAGTCTTCGAGCCACTTGATTTCCATGCGACGCTTTAATTTCTCTCGAGAGCTTTCCAACGATCCTGAACCAGAAGCGCCGCCGCTGCGCAATATGCCATGCAAAATTTGCATAGCCTGTTGCGAGAACCGAATTGGCGTCGAGGGGAGTTACATCGCATCGTATCCGGAGGAGAAAACGGGGCGGTGGTGAAGTTGCAGGCTGCGGGGGTGCGCGCTTTTGCAACGCGATACCAACGGGACTGCAAGTGTCGGAAGCCGTCACGGGGGAGCTGATAACAAAGAATGAATTCTGCAAATCAGGCTGATCTTGTTCTGCATGGCGGAAAGATCTGGACAGGACATGGCAATCCAGTTGTCCAGGGGATCGCAATTGTTGGCAACAAGATCGCGGCAACTGGATCAGACGCTGAGATCAAGGCGCTGATCGGAAGCGACACAAGGGTGATCGATCTGGCTGGGCGTTTTGCCATGCCGGGGCTCAATGATGCCCATCTGCATCTGATCTCGACAGGTTTTCTGCGGGGTATGGTAGATGCGACCGCCGAAGCTGCTCCCGACCGCGCAGACCTCATGAGCGCCCTGCAGGCACGTGCCGCAGAAACGCCGAAGGGTGAGTGGATCAAGGCGCGGGGCTTTGATCAAACGCGCTATTCCGATGGATTGATGCCCACTGCGCAGGAACTGGACGCGGCATTGCCCGATCATCCTGTCTCGGTGACGCGCGCCTGCGGCCATGTGACGATCGCGAATTCGCGCGCGCTTGCACTGGCCGGGATCACGATCGATACGCCTGATCCAGATGGCGGGCTGATCGGCAAGGCTGACGGGCAATTGACCGGCATGCTGGCAGAGAATGCGCAGAATCTCGTTTATGATATCCAGCCGACTCCGTCGCTCGCACAAATCATCGATGCGATCGAGGCAGGCGGTGAGCATCTGCTGAAATTCGGCATCACCTCCTGCATGGACGCGGCGACCGGTCAGATCGATGGCATGACGGAGATCGAAGCTTATGAACAGGCCGAGCGTGACGGTCGGCTTCCCGTTCGTGTGTGGGCGACGCTGCTTGGTGATCCGGGTGCGTCCATCGTCGAACCCTGTCACGCGAAAGGGATGGTGACCGGCACGGGCACCGATATGTTCCGCATTGGCGGCGTCAAGGTGTTTACCGATGGCTCGGCAGGTGGGCGCACGGCCTGGATGCGCAAACCCTATTCCGGGGAACCGGACAATACTGGCGTGCAAATGCTGCCCGATGAGAAGCTTTTCGAACTCGTCGATCGCTACACGTCCATGGGATATACGATGGTCTGCCACGGCATCGGCGATGCGGCGATCGACCAGCTGGTGCGCGCTTATGAACGGGTAAGGGCCGCCGACCCCGACCATACGCATCGCCACCGCATCGAACATTGCGGCTATGTCGATGACGCGCTGAACCAGCGCATGCTGGATGCCGGCATTCTGCCGGCTCCGCAACAGGTCTTCATCTATGATTTCGGCGATGCCTACGTGTCTGTGCTTGGGCCTGAGCGCGGCCTGTCTTCTTATCCGATCGCGACCTGGGAGCGCTTGGGGATGAAGCCGTCAACCGGAAGTGACTCGCCGGTCTGCTCGCCAAATCCGTTTCCCAACATCTATGCCATGCTCACGCGCAAGACGCACAAGGGCACGGTGCTGAATGAAAGTGAGATACTGTCACCCGAAACAGCTTTGCGCGCTTACACCGAATATGGCGCTTATTCGCAGGGACAGGAAACTGTGAAAGGGCGCCTCGAACCGGGAATGCTGGCGGATATCGCCGTGTTCTCGCATGATCTGCTGAGCGCAGAACCCGAAGTGATTCTGCGCGATACAAAGTGCGAGATGACCATTCTGGATGGACGCATTGTCCATAACAGGAAGTGAGCCGCTAAGCGGGCACTTAAAAACAAAAGAAATCAACTCCAGAGGAACTGAAATGCTGACCAGATTGACGTTGATGGCTACTGTTGCGCTCGGTACGATGACCGCGGCCTTTGCGCAGGATGAGACCCCGAAGGACGGCGGTCGGTTCGTGTTCGCGGCCCCCTATGGGAATTCAATCGCATCTCTCGACATCACGGCAACGCCGCACACGCAAGACGAGATCATTGCGAAAGCCATTAATCGCTCGCTTTACAAATGGAACTCAGAAACCGGCCTGCCTGAGCTCGATCTCGCGGAATCGATGGAAAAATCAGAGGACGGCAAGACCTATACCTACAAGATTCGTGAAGCGACGTTCCACAACGGGGACAAGCTGGATGCGGATGATGTGATCTGGTCCTACAACCGTCTTGCAGATCCAAAAAAAGCTTTGCCCGGCGCTGAGCAGATGTTGCAGATCGCGGGCGTTGCAGAATACCAGGAAGGCAAGGCCGACAGCGTGTCCGGCATCAAGAAAATCGATGACCGGACCGTCGAGATCACCTTCACCAATCTGGCTGAACCAGGTTGGAACCTGATGTCCAACTATGCCCCGATCTATTCAAAGGATTATCCGGAAGATCAACTCGCTTCCAAACCCAATGGGCTGGGACCGTTCAAGCTTCAGAATTATATCGCCGGTTCAAAGGTCGAACTCGTCAAGTTCGAGGACTATTACGAGGAAGGCAAACCGCATCTCGACAAGCTCGACATCATGCTGATGGGCGAGGCTCCGGCCCGCGATGTCGCTTTCCGTAACAGTGAGATCGATGCCAGCATTCTCGGCCCTGTTCAGTATGAAGCCTATGGCCAGGAGGAAGGCCTGAAGGATCACATTCTCGAAGTTGCTGAAGTCTACACCCGCAACATCGGCTTCAATCCAAAGATCGAAGCATTTCAGGACAAGCGTGTTCGCCAGGCGATCAACTATGCCATCAACAAGGATGTGATCGTCGAGAAGCTTCTGAAGAACAAGGCATACCCGGCCGTGTCCTGGTTGCCTGTGTCTTCACCGGCGTTTGACAAGGAAGCAAAGCCATATCCGTATGATCCTGAAAAGGCGAAGGAGCTTTTAAAGGAAGCTGGCTTCGAAACGGGTGTGAAATTCTCCGTGACGGCCACTCCGAATGAGAGCTGGGGCATTCCGATCGTGGAAGCGATCATCCCTATGTTGGCGCGCGTGGGCATCGAAGTCACCACCGACCCGGTCGAAAGCGCTGTCTTGTCGGACAAAATCCTGAGCGACAATTATCAAGCCTATATCTGGTCGAATTCTTCAGGGCCTGACGCTCTGAAATATCTGACCTGCTATCATTCGACCACGCCACAAAGCGCTTGCAACTACGTCAAGTTTTCCAATCCGGAGTACGACAAGCTGATCGACGAGGCCGGCAACGAAACGGACGAAGACAAGCAGAACGACCTGCTCAAACAGGCCAACAACCTGTTGCAGGAAGAAGCGCCTTTCTGGTTCTTCAATTACAACAAGGCCGTGATGGCCTACCAGCCTTGGGTTCATGGCCTGAAGGCCAATGCCATGGAGCTGGCGATCCAGGATTATGAAGATATCTGGATCGATGAAAACGCACCTGCATCCCGCAAGTAACAGGTGAAAACTGCGCAAGCATGGCCAAAATCGGCCATGCTTGCGATTGTTCACCCATGTGACGAGGGTTGCATCGAATGCACCAATTCATCTTCCGCCGCACGCTGCAGATGATCCCCACTTTGCTGGCGGTCGTTCTGATTATCTTCGTGATCTTCAGCGTCGTGCCGGGGAGTTTCATCTCGAGCCTGATGTCGGAAGGGCGTAACGCCACCAACGCCGATGTCATGGCGCATCTCAATGCACAGTTCGGTTTGGACAAACCTCTGCCGGTCCGCTTGTGGGACTATCTGTGGGGGCTTGCGCATTTCGATCTGGGCATTTCCTACCGCACGCGCGAACCGGTGTGGAATGTGATTGAGCCGCGCTTGTGGCCATCGATCAAGCTGGCGCTGTGCGCGATGGCGTTTGCGGCTGCGGTGGGCATCCCGCTTGGCTTTCTCGCCGCGTTGAAGCCTGGCAGCCCGTTCGACACCGGCACGATGATGGTGGCGGTTTCCGGTCTGTCGCTGCCGGAATTCTGGTTCGGCCTGCTGCTGATGTATTTCTTTGCGCTGCAACTGGGCTGGTTGCCGAGTTTCGGATACCAGCCGGGCAGTTTCAGGCATATCATCCTGCCGGCGTTCGCGCTTGGCGTGTCGCCCATGGCATTGCTTGCGCGAACAACGAGAGCCGGCGTGCTGGATGTCATGAATGCCGACTTCGTTCGCACGGCGCGCGCCAAGGGTGTTTCGGAGCCGCGGCTGGTGCGCAGCCATGTGACCCGTAACGTGCTGGTGCTGATCC
>JAFAGL010000029.1 GCA_023422735.1 Pseudomonadota bacterium | reverse complement strand
GGCCCGAGTATCCACGAAAACTCTCGACCGGCGGATCGCTTCATCATCGCTTTCACGCATGGTCAGCGAAAAGGCGCCCACCAGGTCGACATGCGTTCCGGGCTTCAAGAGCGCGCCCTTGACCAGGGGCACAGTTGAAAGCGTAGCGCAGGAGATAATATCGGCTTCCTGCTGCGCATTATCCAGATCTTCGCGAAGTTCAGCAGCGATTCCCTCGGCTTTCAGCGCGTCCACGGTCTTTTGGGCGTTGGCGGATGTGCGGTTCCAGACAAGAACGCGCTCAATCGGTCGAACAGCGCGATGCGCCTTCGCAAGATGCGTCGACAAGGCACCGGCGCCGGCGATGAGCAGCGTTTTGGCGTCCTCGCGTGCCAGATAGCTCGCGGCCAGTGCCGAAGCACAGGCCGTACGCCAAACGGTAAGCTTTTGTCCGTCGATCAAGGCAAGCGGTTCGCCAGTCGGGCCATCCAGCAGCAGATAATTGCCCATCACGGCCGGCTTGCCGACCGTATTGTTGTCGGGCGAAACGGTGACGATCTTGATCCCGATAAAGGCGCCGTCTTCGTTCTGGTCGCCTGATCCGGCCATATCGGTCCAGGCCGGCATCAGCAGAAGAGTGGCATCGGCTCCATTCGCACGTTCGATATTGTGATGATGGCGCACCGGTTGCACCGCGCCGTCGCGAAAGGCACCGCGAAGGGTTTCCACCAGTCCCTCATAGGTCAGCGAGCGATCAACCCAGTCGGGCCCGATAATCAACATGATATGTCCTTGGAATACGTCTTTGAGCCTCAAGGCCCCTTTTCGGACGCGCTTGTTTAAGCGCTTCGATGCGCCAAAGTGGTGCCCGGCGACGCGGGTGCCGGGTTGACCGCAATGCTGCGGTCGTCACGCGCTTGGCCGGAAGCAGCCACGGAGCGGAGATTTTCAACCTCCTGGCCGCGTTGGCGTGCAAGTTTGCGGTAGCGGTGCTGCCGTGTCCAGGTCGCGAAACTGCCGATTACCACTCCAAACAAAAGGCATAAAAACAGATAAATGAAAAACGGCATCTGGATCGTCAAAGCCGGATTGCCCGGATTGAACGGATCCATCGTGAAGGGAACCAAAGCGCGGTTGGCAACGGCGAGCGCAATCAGGATCACCGCGACGGGCACCACGATCACGACCATGAAAAAACGCGTCAGCATATGTCGGTCAGGTCCCTTCGAAACGTGTTTGTGGTGAACCTAGAGCCGTTCATGCTCAAAGGAAAGCAGTTTGCGGGCGCTCTGGACGACGTGGCACGAGGCTAACGGTGCCCCGCCCGTCACTTCTCAACATTCAAGCGTTCACGCAGTTCCTTGCCGGTTTTGAAGAAGGGAATCCACTTCTCCTCGACCTCGACAGCTTCGCCGGTCCGCGGATTGCGGCCCGTCCGAGCAGGACGGTTTTTCACCGAAAATGCGCCGAAACCGCGCAATTCCACGCGGTTTCCGGAAGCCAGGGCATCGGTGATCTCATCGAAAATCGCGCCGACAATATTCTCCACATCACGCAAAAACAGATGCGGATTCTTGTTGGCAATGATCTGAACGAGCTCGGATTTAATCATCGGATCGAAATCCCGCACCTTTAAAGTAGAAACAATATTGTGAAAAAAGCGGTCCGCCGCATCTTCAACAGCTGGCTTATTGGCGGGCGAAATTAACGGGCCTGTGACGGGTTCGCAGGTTGCCAGAGCGAGACAAGGCCGTCAAGGAACAGCTGTTCGCCGCCAATCTCGCCGAGCAGGATACGCAAGGTTTCACTGAGCTGCTCGCCCTTCAAACGCGATGCCGAACTGAAAATCGACAAGAACCCTTCCTGTTTCTTTTTCCATTCCACGACGCGCAGGTCTTTCGCCACGCCCTTGGTTTCCAGCCAGGCAACCGCTTCGCGTTCGCCGCCCAACTCGTCGATCAGCTTGTTGGCCAGGGCTTGCCGACCTGTATAGATCGATCCGTCCGCCAGTTTGAGCACGTCTTCGCGGGCAAGCTGGCGGCGCTCCGTGACCAGATCCACGAACCAGTCATAACTGTCGAGGATCATGCGTCGCAGCATATCGCGCTCTTCATCCGTTGTGGGATTGAACGGGTTGGGCTCAGCCTTCAAGGGAGATGATTTCACTGCTTCCAGCTTGACGCCAAGCTTGTCCATCAATCCCGTCACATCGGGAAACTGAACCAGAACGCCAATCGAGCCGACAATGGAAGATTGGCGGGCAACAATGTGGTCGCTTGCGCTGGCGATCATATACCCGGCGGAAGCCGCCAGGGTGCCGACCTGCGCCACCACAGGCTTGTGTTGGGCGAGCAAACGGATTTCTTCATAGATCGCTTCGCCGCCGGCTGTGGTGCCGCCAGGCGAATCGATATTGACGATCACGCCTTTCACCGCGTCTGACTTGCGGATCTGTTCGAGACGCTCAAGGAGATCGTCATCTTCCGTGATTGTGCCGTCGATCTTGATTTTCGCGATCTGGGCGATCGGGGCTGCCGCAAAACGATCGGGCGCAAAGAGCCGGACTCCGAGAAAGACGGCCCCGAGAATCAGGCACAAGGTGACCACACGCCAGAAAGTGAGCTTTCTGCGCATACGGCGGCGGTCAATCAGGTCATCGGCTCGGCTGGCCATGGATCCCTCAACAAGATCTTTCGTAAAGGGGTTCTGTAAAGCAAGAACGACCCGCTGCAAACGCGTTTAAAGGCTGAACCGCTTCCTGTGGCATGCTCTCGCCGGTGGCTTGCCTTTATCCGGTGAAGGATATGCCTTACTTTTCGCGCAAAAATCACGATAATGTAACTTCTTGCAATAGTGCGTGGGGTGAGAACCGCTTGATCGTGGTTCTGGCGAATTGTCCTGCGCGTCACTATCTTTCGGTTTTTCAATCGCTCGGATTGCCCGGTATCGGGTTGGTCGATGCGAGCCAAGGTAAGGATAAGTCGGGCATGAGCGACACGGCCATGGTTGACCATACCCAGGCGCCGGCCAGCCTGCGGCCATCGGAAAGGGGAGCGGCGCAATTTGCGCGCGCGGCCCGTCATTCCAGCCGCGTCCGCTGGTTGAAGATTGCGTTGCCGGTTGCCGCGCTGTTGCTTGCGGGAACTTTCGCTGCTTATTCCTGGCTGTCTTCGCCTGTTGCCATCGGCTTCGATTTGTCGAGCACGGCCATTCGGGATGGCAAGCTGGTGATGGCTGCACCCAAACTGGAAGGCTTCACGACCGACAATCTGCCTTATGCGATGACGGCCGCACGCGCCGTTCAGGATGCGTCGAACACCAATGAAATCGAACTGGAGGATGTCGACGCGACCGTGCCGATGAGCGACGGCACGACAGCCAGGATTGATGCCGTACGTGCGGTTTATGACCGTATCGGCAACACGATCACGCTGAATGATCCAATGACACTCTCCACCAGCGATGGAAAATCGGCTACGTTCCAGTCGGCGAATATTGATATGGGTAAGGGAACGCTGGTTTCCGAACACCCGGTCAGGATCAGCGTGGAGGGCGCTTCGATCGATGCCGGCAGGTTGTCGATTTCGCAAAATGGTAAGGTGATCGTCTTTGATAATCACGTGCAGATGAATCTTGACCCGGGGCGCTTGAACGCGGAAAGAGCAGGAAATGCGGGGAACAATAGCGATGAATAGCCTGCTGGTGCGAATGTCGGTGGCCATCCTGGCTTTGGCTGCGATCACGACACAAGGCTTTGCTCAAGACACGCAAAGCCGCATGACAAGCCTTAACCTGTCGAATGACCAGCCGATCCAGATCGAGAGCGATCGCCTGGAAGTGCTCGACAATGAGCGCAAGGCGATTTTCACCGGCAATGTCAGCGTGGTGCAGGGGCAGACCTTGATGAAGGCCGGAAAGATGACCGTTTATTATGTCGGTCAGGCCATGCAGAAGGATGATGACAAGAAGCCTGCCGAACCCAAGCCGGCAGCGGCAGCGGCCAATGCCAACGCGACGCCGGGTTCTGCCGATATCGAGCGGATCGAGGTTGACGGCAAGGTCTACGTCAAATCGGAATCCCAGGTTGCGACCGGTGATCGTGCGACCTTCGACATGAAAACCGAAGTTCTGACCTTGACCGGCAAGGAAGTCGTTTTGACGGAAGGTGAGAACGTGATCGTTGGCTGCAAGCTCAACGTCCAGATGCGTACGGGGCAGGCCCAGCTGGATGGATGTGGTGGCAATACAAGCGGCGGTCGCGTGAAAATGCTGTTGCAGCCCGGCTCACAGAACCGCTGAACTTCCATGGCTTCGAAGAACGGTGCGCCGCAGGGCGGACAAACAACCACGTCTGCCGCCGCAATCGATCGGGATGCGCTCAAGGGAACGCTGATCGCGCGCGGCCTCACAAAGGCATATAAGGGTCGCACGGTCGTGAACGGTGTTTCGATCGGCGTACGCGCTGGCGAGGCCGTGGGGCTGCTCGGCCCCAACGGCGCAGGCAAGACCACCTGCTTTTACATGGTCACCGGTCTTGTGCCGGTGGATCGCGGCACGATCGAGCTGGATGGCTATGATGTGACGGCGATGCCGATGTATCGCCGGGCGCGTTTGGGGATCGGCTATCTTCCGCAGGAGGCGTCGATTTTTCGGGGCCTCAATGTGGAAAGCAATATCCGCGCGGTCCTCGAAATGATCGAGCCTAGTCGCAAGCAGCGCGAACGCGATCTCGACGCGCTTTTGGAAGAATTTCATATCACCCATCTGCGCAAATCGCCCTCCATTGCGCTGTCTGGCGGTGAACGGCGGCGGCTGGAAATCGCGCGCGCGCTCGCCACACGGCCGAACTTCATGCTGCTTGATGAGCCCTTTGCCGGCATTGATCCGATTGCGGTTGCCGATATCCAGCAGCTTGTGCGCCATTTGACGGCGCGTGGCATCGGCGTTCTGATCACCGATCATAATGTGCGCGAAACGCTGGGCCTGATTGACCGCGCTTATATTATCCATGCTGGCGAGGTGCTGACGCATGGCCATCCGCAGGACATTGTTGCAAATGCAGATGTGCGCCGGCTTTATCTTGGCGAAAGCTTCACGCTGTGAAGCTATTCGGCGGGGCGGTCTGAACAGGTGGCACAGGCCTTCGATCTGCGCGACATATTATGCGTCATGCCGATGAATTTGAGCCGATCGACTTGACAAGCAAGACCCGCGCCAGTTGATGATTGAAATCATCGGGACGTCCCGTTTTTTCAACCTCGCGCGGTTCAGGAGTGGCGCGGATGGGCTTGGCGGCCAGACTGCAGCTCAGGCAATCCCAGTCTCTGGTGATGACGCCACAGCTGATGCAGTCCATCCGCCTGCTGCAGCTTACCCATCTCGAACTCGAGCGCTTCATCGATGACGAGATCGAGCGCAATCCACTGCTTGAGCGGGACACTCGTTCCGACGAAGAGTGGACAGCGCGGATAGAAGAACCGGCTGCGGTTCCCGCTCCTCAGATAAGTTCGGATCCTGCGGACTGGTCGTCCCAAACCATGGCCGATCAGCTCGACACGTCGCTGGAAAATC
>JAFAGL010000022.1 GCA_023422735.1 Pseudomonadota bacterium | reverse complement strand
CGCGTGCACCCAGCGGATTGTTGAGACCGCCGGCCATTCCACCAGCATATTTCTTATAACGTGCTTCGCGACGTATCATGTTGGCAGTTGGCGTCCAGCGTGGCCACTTCGCCTTGCGACCAACCGTTGCGCCACCTTTAAGGGCGAGCCCCGCCCGCCCGACACCCACGCCATATCGAATGGCGCGATTGTCTCCCAGGATGAAGTAGAGCCTCCGGGCCGGCGTATCGACCACGATTGAACCCGGCTTCAGCTTTGTTGGATAGCTGACCTCTTGGCGGCGCAATTCGGGGTCAATCGTGTCCAGCGGCATAGCTGCCAGTGGGAACTGCTCATCTGGCCGAGCCGCATAGGACATCAAGGGCGGAGGTACCTGCGAAGTAGCGCACCCCGCAAGGAAAGTGGATATGCCCAGAATAAAGCCACGGCGGGACAGGGACATTCTTGCGCTCCGGAAACCAGAAAAAGTTAACCCGGATTAATCGCAACATGGTTAATGAATGATTATTTTCCTGTCAGTAAATGCTCACAGAGTGATTTATCACGCTTCCTGCGGCACGAAGTTCAAAGCCACGCCATTGATGCAGTAACGGAGATAGGTGGGTGGAGGGCCGTCTTCGAACACGTGACCAAGATGGCTGCCGCATCGCGCACAGTGAACCTCAGTGCGAACCATCCCGTGAGATCTGTCGACCGTCGTTTCGACAGACCCTTCCACCGGATCGTTGAAACTCGGCCAACCGGTCCCGCTTTCAAATTTGAGGCTCGATTCGAAAAGCGGCTGGTCACAGCCCGCGCATTCAAAGGTGCCTGCGCGCTTTTCATAGAGCAGGGCGCAACTGCCAGGTCGCTCGGTGCCGTGGCCTCGCATGACTGCATACTGCTCCGGCGAAAGTCGGTCACGCCATTCTGCGTCAGTGCGTGTCACGGGATAGGTTGTTTGGGTATCCATAGGATCGGCTCCCTTTCTTCAGGACAAATGTAGGAACGCAAAGCTCTGCCGACCAGCATTCATGTCAATGTTTACGTGAAAGCGCTTTTGTCGCCGCTTCAAGCCCGTTGAGAGTGAGCGGAAACATTCTATTCCCGAAGAGCTCTCGGATCATGCTTGTTGACTGCGTGTACGCCCATGTTTTTTCCAGGCTTGGATTAAGCCAGATCGTACTGGGCCATTGATCAAGCGCTCTTTGCAGCCACACCGCACCTGCTTCAGCGTTCCAGTGCTCAACGGACCCGCCCGGATAGGCAATCTCGTAAGGGCTCATCGAAGCATCGCCCACGAAAATCGCCTTGTAGTCCGGTCCGTATCGATGGAGTACGTCGTAGGTCGGGATGACGTCCACGTGGCGGCGGCTGTTGTCTTTCCACACGCCCTCGTAGAGGCAATTGTGGAAATAGAAGTATTCGAGCTGGCGAAATTCCGCGCGTGCCGCAGAGAACAGCTCCTCGACGATTCTGATGTGATCATCCATCGAACCACCGACGTCAAAAAACATTAGTAGCTTGACTGCATTGCGCCGTTCCGGACGCGTTTGTACATCAAGATAGCCATGCTCGGCTGTTGCGTGAATGGTGCCGGGAAGGTCCAACTCTTCGGCAGCACCTTCACGCACCCAGCGGCGCAGCCGTTTCAATGCGATCTTGATATTGCGTGTTCCAAGTTCGACCGAGTCGTCGAAGTTGCGGAACTCGCGTTTGTCCCAAACCTTGACGGCCCGACGGTGACGGCTTTCGTGTTGTCCGATGCGGATACCTTCAGGATTATATCCGTAGGCGCCAAAGGGCGATGTGCCAGCTGTTCCGATCCATTTCGAACCACCTTGATGCCGGCCCTTTTGCTCCTCCAGCCGCTGCCGGAGCGTTTCCATGAGCTTTTCGAACCCGCCAAGGGATTCGACAAGCTTCTTTTCCTCATCCGTGAGGTGTTTTTCCGCGAGCTTCCTCAACCAGTCTTCGGGAAGCGCCGTTGTTTGTGCGCCCACTTCGCCGGAAATGGCTTCGACGCCTTTGAAAATGTGGGAAAAAACCTGATCGAAACGATCAATGTGTCTTTCATCTTTAACGAGAACGGCACGTGACAGGTAATAGAAGCCTTCGATGTCATATTCGACCAATCTCGCTTCCATGCCTTCCAGCAAGCTTAAATATTCTCGCAAGGAAACGGGAACTCTTGCGGCCTTGAGCTCCAGGAAGAAGGGGATGAACATGAGGCCCGATCACTCCATCCGATAACGAATGAAACCGGTATTCCGAGCAATGCGGTCATAAAGGCGCCGGGCGGTGAGGTTGCTTTCCTGCGTCAACCAATAAACGCTTTCAGCATCTGCATCAGTAGCTGCGCGATAAACGGCTTCAATCAGGACGCGGCCCAGGCCTGTTCCGCGCCTTTCTGGATCGACGTAGAGATCTTCGAGATAACACTTGTTCTCGACCGCCCACGTTGTGCGATGGAACAGAAAATGCACAAGACCGACTGGCTTTGTATCGACGACCGCTAGGAGGCAGCGTGGTTCGTAGGGGTCGTCAAGATGAAGGCGACGCCAGGTTTCAGCATAAACATCTTCCGGGACGCTTGCTTCATAGAAGTCAAGATAGGCAGTCCAGAGCCGACGCCAGTCAGCCTGGTCCTTTGCTTCCGGAGGGCGGATTTCCATCCCTTGCATGTGTTTATACTCCTATCCTTGACGACGTGCCATGAATGCAAGCCGCTCAAAAAGATGCACGTCCTGTTCATTTTTCAAAAGCGCGCCGTGAAGCTTGGGCAGGGCATTCTTGGCATCTGCACGCAAATCTTCTGGCGCGATGTCATCGGCGACCAAAAGGCGTATCCAATCCAGGGCTTCCGAAGTCGATGGCTTCTTCTTGAGGCCAGGAACTTCGCGGATCTCGTAAAAGCGGCTCAATGCTTCTCGCACCAGATTCTGCTTGATACCTGGGTAATGGACGTCAACGATTCTCTGTAAAGTCTCCGGCTCGGGGAAGCGAATGTAATGAAAGAAGCAGCGGCGCAGAAACGCGTCTGGCAGCTCTTTTTCGTTGTTCGACGTGATGATCACGATCGGCCGAACTGCAGCGCGGATCGTTTCTCCGGTTTCGTAAACGTAGAATTCGTTGCGATCGAGTTCCTGTAGAAGGTCATTTGGAAACTCAATGTCTGCCTTGTCGATCTCGTCGATCAAGAGCACCACTTTCCTGCCGGCAGCAAATGCTTCCCACAGCTTGCCGCGCCGTATGTAATTGGAAATGTCGTTGAAGCGTGGATCGCCCAGTTGGCTGTCACGAAGGCGAGACACGGCATCATATTCATAAAGACCCTGCTGCGCTTTCGTGGTGGACTTGACGTTCCACTCGATGAAATCGACACCGAGAGCGGCTGCGACCTGCCGGGCCAGCTCTGTTTTGCCAGTCCCGGGCTCACCTTTCACAAGGAGCGGTCTTTCAAGTGCGATTGCCGCATTGACGGCGACCATCAGATCCTTGTCAGCGACGTAAGCCGCAGTCCCTTCAAAACGCATAATCGAACCCATCAACATCCTACACAGTCTTTCCCCGAAGGGATTGCCCCAAAGAGATATCTCTTACAAGTCTGGCACCTGTCGCGAAAAATCCCAGAGCCCTCGTTGGAAACAAAATGAAGCGCATGATTTCCGCCCTTTTTATCGCCCCTCTGCCCATGGCGTTTTTCGGTGGCCTGATCGCGGTCTTTGGATTTGCTCCGGGCGAAATCGCGACAGACCGCAAAAGCTTCGTGCTGACGGCCATCTGCGTCGGCGCTGCGGTCGGTTTTTCCGGATTGATCCTGCTTGGCCTGCCACTCCATCGCATGCTGAAATTGCGCGCTGTGCGGTCCTGGCAAGCCTATGCAGGCTCGTTTTTTCTTACCGGGTTGGCTGCATGGGCCGTTGCGCATGTTCTGATGTTTCTTTCGTCGGGGATGCGTTTCGTCGTTTCCTACCTCATGGAAACATTGGTTTTGCGCCCCCACATCCCCGTTCTGATCGCGGGCAGCTTTGCACTTGTCGGGTTCTTTTTCTGGGCGATCCTGCGTCCTGATCGTGTCGCGACCGGCAATCAGCCGAAAGTCGACTGAACTCGCAGGAGAGCGCTGGTTTTTCGTCTTGTGTCGCACTATCTTCGTGCTTGGCGTTCTGGGCCTCTCGACAGGAGTAACTAATTCTCGGGGCCTTATTGATCTCAAGGGAGCTGTCCCTGACTGAGCCCGTGGGTTTGGTCACACGGCGCCCACCTACTTTGTAGGTTCCCGGGATCGATCTCTCCACCGGTTGCCTGGTTCGCCGCTTCCACGGTTATCGATTTCCATTGGATCGGACCTCGCTTGATTGTCCGATGCCGGATATATCTGGCTTTATGGATATCGCTCAGATTAAGAAAAGCCTGCGTGGCGAGGTTCTCAGGTGCCGCGACGCCCTGAGTGCGGCCTATCGCCAAACGGCCAGCGAAGCGATGTCGCAAACGGATCTCGGCGTGCCCACCGGAACGGTCGTTGCGGGATTCTGGCCAATGCGTACGGAAGTCGATCTTCATCCCTTGATGGCGAAACTCGCCGGACGCGGCGCGCGTCTTTGCCTGCCGGCCATTCTGGATAAGACGACGATCGCCTTTCGGGAATACCAAGCCGATGGCGAATTGATCGACATGGGATTTGGAACGAAAGGGCCGCCCGAGAACGCAGAGGTGCTAGACCCTTCAATCATTCTTGTGCCGCTGGTTGCCTTTGACGCGCGGGGTCATCGGCTTGGCTACGGCGCAGGCTATTACGACCGGGCGATCGCCGCGCTGCACGCAAAAGGCAGCCTGCCGCGTTTGATCGGGGTGGCGTTCGACTGCCAGGAGGTCGAACGCGTTCCGAACGAGCCACACGACGTTCCTTTGGCGGAGATGTTAACCGAGAGCGGCTTGCGCGTCTTCGAGCCATCCTGATAGGAGCACGGCAAGAAGCCGGCTTTTGTTGGAGCCGGATATTGATGAAGCCGTGCCGGAGATGAATCTGTGCGATTGTTATTTCTTGGCGATATGGTTGGTCGAACCGGTCGCACCGCGGTATGGGACCGTTTGCCTGGCCTGATCGCGGATTTCAAACTCGACTTCGTGATCGTCAATGGTGAGAATGCGGCCGGCGGTTTCGGAATCACCGAAGATATTTTTCACGAAACCATCAAGGCCGGGGCTGATGTTGTAACCACTGGCAACCATGTCTGGGACCAACGCGAAGCACTTGGTTTTGCGAGTCGTGAGGAACGGTTTCTTCGCCCTGCCAATTTTCCGAAAGGCACGCCGGGCAAAGGGGCCGGGCTTTACGTTTCCAGAAACGGTGCACGCGTCATGGTCTCGAATGTCATGGGCCGCATTTTCATGCACCCGGAACTCGATGATCCTTTTCAGGCAGGTGAGCGGGAACTGGCAGCATGTCCGCTCGGTGAGCAGGCCGATGCGGTTGTGTTTGATTTCCACGCCGAAGCAACGAGCGAGAAAGTCTGCTTCGGCCATTTCGTGGATGGTCGCGCAAGCCTCGTCGTGGGTACGCATACCCATCAGCCGACCGGCGATCACCAAATTTTGAGCGGTGGCACGGCCTATATGTCAGATGCCGGAATGTGTGGAGATTACGATTCCTCGCTTGGCATGGACAAGGAAGAACCACTCAACCGCTTCTTATCAAAAGTGCCTAAAGGCCGCATGGAAGCAGCATCCGGGCCTGCCACGATATGCGGAGTTGGCGTCGATATCTCCGATCGCACCGGCCTGGCTGAGAAGGTCGCACCTTTGCGTTTGGGGCCGCATCTGGAAGAAACCACTCCTTCCTTCTGGTCCTGAGCCGAAAAAGCCGGGCTGGGATTGTTGTAAACTTCCGGCTGCCTTCCTAACTGTTTCCGCACTTTTATGAGTGAGGGACAAGCCCGCGATGGCGGAGTATTTCGGTTTTATCAACGATCCGACAGCGTGGGTTGCATTGGCCACGCTGGTCGTGATGGAGATCGTGCTTGGCATCGATAACCTGATCTTCATTTCGATCCTGACCAACAAGCTTCCGCAGGAAAAGCAGAAGTTCGCCCGCCAGCTCGGTATCGGCGCCGCGCTCATCCTTCGCTTGGGGCTCTTATTTACGATCTCGATCATCGTTCAGCTGACTGAACCTGTTTTCAGCGCCTTCGATATCGATTTCTCTTGGAAAGACATCATCCTGATCGTCGGTGGACTGTTCCTTGTCTGGAAGGCGACGAAGGAAATTCACCATACGGTCGACCCGGTCGATCACAAGGAAGACATGGTTGGCGGTGCCGTGACAGTGACCGTCGGCGGGATCATCTTCCAGATCCTGCTTCTGGATCTGGTCTTCTCCGTGGATTCCATCATCACGGCGGTCGGCATGACGGATGAAATAGCCATCATGTTCATTGCTGTGATTTCCGCGGTCACGGTGATGCTGCTAGCGGCCGAACCGCTTGCTCGCTTCATCCAGGCCAACCCGACTATCGTGATGCTGGCGCTTTCCTTCCTGCTCATGATCGGCATGACGCTGATCGCGGAAGGTTTCCATTTCAAGGTGCCCAAGGGCTATATTTATGCCGCGATGGGTTTTTCGGCCGTGGTGGAAGCGTTGAACATGGTTGCTCGACGCCGCAAGGCACGAAAAAAGGGCGTGCCCAAAACCTGATGAACGGCCCGCTTCGGCGGGCCTTTTCTTTTAAACTTCGGCCTATTCTGCCGCCTGGAATGCGTCGGCACCGCGCTCGAACTGCAGGCGAGCCAAGCGGGCGTAAACGCCATTCTGCTGCACCAGCGTTTGATGGGTGCCTTCCTCGACGATGCGCCCATTATCGAGGACCAGAATGCGATCCGCTTTCAGGATGGTCGCCAGGCGATGCGCAATCACCAAGGTTGTGCGGCCCTGCATCAGCCGTTCCAGCGCGGTCTGAACAAGGGTTTCGCTTTCAGCATCCAGAGCGGAGGTGGCTTCGTCTAAAAGCAGGATCGGCGCGTCGCGCAGGATCGCGCGGGCTATGCCGATGCGTTGGCGCTGGCCACCCGACAAAGTGACGCCACGCTCACCGACCTGCGTGTTGTAGCCCTGGTCGAGCTTTTCGATGAAGGGTGCGGCCAGGGCATCCAGCGCGGCTGACGCAATTTCGGTCTGGTTTGATCCCGGGCGACCGAAAGCGATGTTTTCGCCGACCGTGTCTGCGAAGATCGCGACATCTTGCGGCACCACCGCCATTTGTTCGCGCAGATCCACCGGATTCACCTCCCGAAGATCAAGGCCGTCGATCGTGATCGACCCCGATTGCGGATCGTAAAAGCGCATCAGAAGCGAAAAAATGGTGCTTTTGCCCGAGCCCGATGGTCCGACGATGGCGATCGTTTCGCCGGGCGCCACGCTGAACGAGAGGTTCGAAAGGGTTGGAAGGTCGGGCCGGGCCGGATAAGCGAAGGACACCTCGCGAAACGCGATAGAGCCATGCACTGGCGCTGGCATGGAGACCGGCGCGCTGGGTTCGCTGACCTGTGCGACCTCGTCTAGAATCTCGCTCATCCGTTCAGCCGCGCCCGCCGCCTGGGCAATATCGCCCCAGACTTCCGACAGGGATCCGAGCGCACCTGCACCCAAAACCGCGTAAAGCAGGAATTGACCAAGGGTGCCCGCACTCATCGCGCCGGTCAGAACATCGCGCGAGCCTGCCCATAAAACGGCGACCACCGATGCGAAAATGAAAAAGATCGCGAAAAAGGTCAGAACCGATCGCGCCTTGATCGAAGACCGGGCAGCTTCGAAAGCACGGTTGATCGCATCGGTGAATTTCCCGATCACCATGGTCTCGTTGGTGAAAGCCTGCAGGGTGCGGATTGCCGAAATCTGTTCGCCCGCATAGGCGCTGGCATCGGCCAGCATATCCTGGGCATGACGCGATCTGGCGCGAACCGAGCGACCGAATCCAACGAGAATCAGGACGATGACCGGAATGGCCGCGATCACCATCAGCGAGAGTTTGGGGCTGGTCACGACCATCATGACCACTGCGCCGATCGCCATGATGGCATTGCGCAGGGCCTGCGAGGCGGTTGAACTGACGACCGATTTTATCAGCGTTGCATCGGCAGTCAGCCGCGCCACGATCTCGCCGGACCGCGCGGTATCGAAAAAGGCGGAAGACAGCGTTGTCACATGTGCGAACACGTCGCGGCGCAGATCGGCAACCACGCGCTCGCCCAGCGTGATGACGAAATAATAGCGCAGCGCAGATGCGGCAGCCAGGATCGCGGCAATCGCCACCAGCATGGCGAAATAGCTCTGGATCAGATCGCCTTGTGACGCGTCAAACCCGAAATCGATCATCCGGCGCACGGCGATTGGCAAGGTCAGCGTGGTGACAGCCGCGACGATCAAGGAAAGGATGGCGCCTGCAACCAGGGTGCGATAGCGACGCAAATAGGGCAGAAGCCGGGTCAAGGGTGCCAGTGAGCGACGGCGCGCGCCTTTCGACGCCTCCTTGACTGTCATTCCATTCATCGTATCTGCTCAGCCCCAGACTTGCAGCCGAACGCCCCGCACGGCCTTGTACTCTGTCGGAGCCTGATGTATAGGCTCGCCGACCCTTTAGGAAGCCGTAGCGGTCATTCGCTGCGGCTTCAAGTTTTACAGACCGGGTGACATCGCCGCAGGGCCGACGCGAAGCTTCTTCGTACGGGCACCGGCTAGCCCAGATGAGCCAGGACGCGAGCCATGAAGACCGATATTCATCCCGATTACCACTCCATCAAGGTCGTCATGACCGATGGCAGCGAATACACCACCAAGTCGACCTGGGGTTCGGAAGGCGACACGATGAACCTCGACATCGATCCGACCACCCATCCGGCCTGGACCGGCGGCACGCAGACCCTGCTCGATCGCGGTGGTCGTTTGTCGAAGTTCAAGAAGCGCTACGAAGGCCTCGGCATCTAAGCCGGCCCTTTTCCCGCCTGATCTGAAACGCCGTTGCCTTGCAGCGGCGTTTTTTTTGGGCCGGGCATTGAGGGAATTGGCGATTGCGCGAATATGTGCGGCTGCGTGGCTGCGCGGTAAATTTTGCTGATCTTTCAAAGAACGGGCGGGTGAAGCGCCGGGTTGCGTTTCGGGCACGGCTTGTCGTCTTCCCGACCGTGACGGTTCGGGAAGCGGACACGAAACGCCGCGCCTTCTGGGAGTTAGATTTTACGGCGCGGCAATTTCGCGTCCGTCGGTGCGCTTGCCGCGAACCGGTGGGCTGATCCGGGATTGGTCCCAACGACTGAGCAGAAGGGTCCCAAACCAGCGCTTGACCGGTGCGTGGCCCGGATTTGTGGGGGACTGACTACCCACCAAGCCGGGCTACGGTAGCCCGGATTTGTGGGGGACTGACTACCCACCAAGCCGGGCTACCGTAGCCCAACCAATCCGGACACCGCCGCCCTCCTCTGATCCCCGGTGCGCACCAGAGTTCCCGACAAGGGCGATGGGGG
>JAFAGL010000012.1 GCA_023422735.1 Pseudomonadota bacterium | reverse complement strand
GACCAGGACCCTGCTGTTCGGCTTTGTAACGACCATCCAACGACGCGCGTGAAAACAAGTCGATCACCACGACCAGATAGGCGAAGCCCTCCTGGATCCCTCGTTTCGACCCTCCATTAGGGCGGATCGAACTGCCGTCCGAAAGCTCGACTGGCTAGTTCGGATACAAGCGAGCGATTTGCTCCAACATACCTATTCAATGGTTGTCTGCGCGGGCAGGTGCTTTGCCGCGCATCTCCTCCTTCTGGCTCTTGTGTGGTTGGATCCTGACAAATTCCCTTTCTGACGGCACGATCCGTCACTTGCTGCGTTGAAGATGCGAACGCATCGATCCGGAATCTGCGGATGCTCTTCTCGTGAAAGTGGGCGCAGCCGGTGACGGAAAACGCTCGCGAGAAAAGGAAATTTTGATGACAGATCGTTTGAAGATGCAGGACCCGCGAAAGCAATATCCCGCACCGCCTTTTTCCAAGCAACCGCAACCCATGCCGGGCTTAGCGGGCAAGATGGAACCTGTTCCCGACCACGGTGAGGAAAGCTATGTCGGCTCAGGCAAGCTTGAAGGCCGCAAGGCGCTCGTCACCGGCGGCGATTCCGGGATCGGTCGTGCAGCCGCCATCGCCTTTGCACGTGAGGGCGCTGATGTCGCGATTTCCTATCTCCCGGAGGAGGAACCCGACGCAAGGGAGGTCATCTCGCTGATTGAGGCATGCGGGCGAAAGGCAGTAGCCCTGCCGGGAGATATCAAGAGTGAAGACTGGTGTCGCAAGCTCGTCGAAAAAGCAGCGAGCGATCTGGGCGGGCTCGATATTCTGGTCGTCAATGCCGGTCGGCAGCAATTCCGGGAAGATGTCCTCGATGTCTCAACCGAAGACTTCGATAAAACGCTGAAAACCAATCTTTACGCGTTGCATTGGATCGTTCAGGCCGCTTTGCCTCATATGAAGCCCGGTGCATCTATCATCACCACTTCATCGATCCAGGCGTATCAGCCTTCGGATATTCTCCTCGACTATGCAACGACCAAAGCGGGCATCGCTGCCTATACCAAAGCGTTGGCCAAGCAGGTCATCGAAAAGGGCATCCGTGCGAATATTGTGGCGCCCGGACCATTCTGGACGGTGCTCCAGCCGAGCGGCGGGCAGCCCGACAAGAAGGTTGAGAATTTCGGTGCCAACAGCGATTTCGGCCGTCCTGGTCAGCCAGTCGAGATTGCTCCACTATACGTTCTCTTGGCTTCACAGGAAGGAAGCTATCTGAACGGCGAAGTCCTTGGCGCTACCGGAGGGAAGGGCGTGGCCTGAGGCCTGCCTATCCCGACTGAGCCGGCTCGATGGGGCAGTTCAACAAACGAGCTGTCCCACTTTGTTTAAAGGGCGTCCTGCCGGACTGGCTTTGGTCGACCTCCATCAAGTCCTAAGGGAAACATTGCCTTGCTTCACCGTTTGGGAGGAACCCAGCTGTGAGTGCGAGGCAATAATGAACCGACCAATTCCCTATAATCCCGATGTTGAGCACATTCCGGCTGATGAAGAACAAACCGTAGACAAGCTGAACCAGACATTCGATACGATCCTTCAAAAGACATCCGAGGATTACGGACATGCTGTACGCTCGGTTCACGCCAAGTCCCATGGTATTCTCGAAGCGAAGCTGATTGTCGAAGACGGTCTTCCTCCGGAACTGGCGCAGGGTCTGTTTTCACAGCCGGGCGAGCACAAGGCGTATATGCGCTTCTCCACCAATGCGGGCGATATCCTGCCAGATGCGATCTCGCTGCCAAGAGGATTGTCTCTGAAAATACTCAACGTCGATGGCGAGCGCTTGCCGGATGCGGAGGGGACAACCCAAGATTTCGTCATGGTGAACGGCAAGGTGTTTCAAACGAAAACTGCGGAAGATTTCCTCAAGAATCTCAAGCCGATTGCCAAAACGACCGACCGGATGGAAGGCGCGAAAGTCGCGCTCTCCTCAGTTCTTCGGGGTGTCAATTCAGCGCTCGAAGCTGTTGGCATCGAAAGCACGAAGATCCAGTCGATGGGAGGTGCGCCCAATACGCATCCGCTCGGGCAGACTTATTATAGCGTGACGCCATTTCGGTATGGAGACCTTATTGCGAAGTTCTCTCTGGCACCCGTTTCCGCCGATTTGCTTGAATTGGTGGAAACCGAAATCGATGCTTCGAAAGATCCCGATGCCGTACGAGATGCGGTGCGCACAACTATGCGTAGCACGGAAGGCGTCTGGGAATTCCGCGTTCAGCTTTGCAATGATCTGGAAAAGCAACCAATCGAAGACCCCACAGTGGAATGGGATGAGGAGACCTCGCCTTTCATCCGTGTCGCGTTTTTGAAGGCGTCAGCTCAAGATAGCTGGGGTGAGGCGCTTCGCGATAGGGTCGAAGAGCATGCCCGCTTCAGCGTTTGGACCGGTCTTGAGGCACACAGGCCGCTGGGTAACATCAATCGTGCGCGCCGCCGCCCTTACCAGCATTCCGCAAAGTTTCGGGAAAACTTCAACGGATGTCCGATTATGGAGCCTTCGCGCTAGCAGAGTGGATTCCGTCAGCCATGCGCGCTCCCGCGGCGGCGAGGAACGTTGGCTGGCGGACAGTCTTTCGGCCCACACTTGCGATTACGCGCTTCACTCGCTACGCGTTGGAACAAATCGGAGATAAGACAGCTGGACGATTTTCAGGAAGAAGAAGACCGGATCGACCGCGAAATCGTCCGAATTGCAAATGGTTCGGACCCGTTCGCCTCTGCGGTGCGAACGACCCGTATGCCGATGATTATCACCGATCCCCGGCAGGACGATAATCCGATCATATTCGTCAACAACGCGTTTTTGCGCTTGACCGGATATGAGCGCAGCGAGGTTCTGGGAAGAAACTGCCGATTTCTGCAAGGTCCGGGTACGAACCGCGAAGATGTCGACAAGGTTCGCGCGGCGATTGCGCGGCTGGATGCGATCGAGATCGACCTTCTCAACTACAAGAAAGACGGCTCGACCTTCTGGAACCGGTTATTGCTTTCGCCCGTCTTTCATGACGATGATCTGACCTATTTTTTTGCCTCGCAATTCGATGTGACGCGGGACAAGCAGCAGATCACACATCTGGCGGGCGATAGGGAAAGCCTCGAAGCCGAATTGCAAACGCGTATTGCCGATCTCACCGCATCCGAAGAACGCCTCAATTTCGCGTTGAAAGCCGGGCGGCTCGGTTTATGGACGCTCGATCTGGCCACGAAGCGCTTGGTTGCCTCGGCTCGGTGTAAGGAGAATTTCGGTCGGTCTGCGGCAGACCGGTTCACCTATCAGGATTTGCAGGAAACGATCGATCCTGCGGATTTTGATCGCTGGCAAGAAAGCGTTGCGCAGGCGCTGTCGGGTTCAGGCGAGCTTGATGTCGAGTATCGGATCAAGGGACCGGATGATTTGCCGCGCTGGATTCAGGTTCGGGGCCAAACTGCCTTCGATGTTCACGATCAGCCAATCAGCATGAGTGGCGTGTCCATTGATATCACCGAGCGAAAACGCGGCGAAGAGCATCGCGATCTCTTGGCGCGCGAAATGAATCATCGCGTGAAAAACTCCCTGGCGACAGTCCAATCGATATTCACGCAAACATTGCGCAGCGCAGGCTCAATTCAGGCCGCACAGAAAACTCTCGCATCGCGCATAAGCGCGCTGGCAAACGCACAGGACATATTGATCAGCCATGGCTGGACGAAGTCGGAGCTTGCACATGTGGTGGAAGTAACGCTCAAACCGTTCAATGACGGCGAACAAATCCACTTTGGCGGGCCAGTGGTTTATGTTTCTTCGGCAACCACTACCGCGCTGACGCTTGCAATCCACGAGCTGGCAACGAATGCGACCAAATATGGCGCGCTGTCCCATCCAAATGGCCGTATCGCGATCAACTGGCAAATCGAAGACGGCCATGTTGAATTCGTTTGGAGGGAAACAAAAGGACCGACTGTTTCGAAGCCGACAAAAACAGGGTTCGGATCAAAGATGATCGAGCGCGCTTTGGCGCAAACGGTCAGGGGCGAAGCCACGATTGACTATCGGCCTGGAGGCATTGTTTTCAGGGCGTTGATGAACCTGGAAGCGATCAAGCCGGAGCTTTAGCAGTCTGCACTCCGCGCGTTTCTCGATGGCAGGAAAAGAGCTAGGGGAGCGGCTGTTCCAGCCTGGCGTTTGCTAGCTCTGCGAGCGTCCGCGAACCGGTGCAAAAACAGGCAATCCGCAATTGCTCGGCCATGATGGTGAAATGCTCGATCACGGCCTCGGTGGATTCGATCGCGGCGGGAAGAACGGCTGCCGCTTGTCCAACCAGCTTTGCCCCCAGGCGGATCGCCTTTGCAGCATCCAGTCCGGATTGAAATCCACCTGAAGCGATCAGGCACAGCCCGGGATGGGTGTCATGAAGTCGTGCCAAGGCGAGCGCCGTTGGTTGACCCCATTCCTTGAAGGGATCTGCGATGCGGGTTCGCTTGACGGTTGGCGAACGATGCGCCTCGACTTGCGACCAACTCGTTCCGCCA
>JAFAGL010000138.1 GCA_023422735.1 Pseudomonadota bacterium | reverse complement strand
AAGGACGGCCGAAGAATGTCGTCGGCACGCCATGCGAAAAATGCTGGTCGACGAGCACCCCGACATTACCCCGGTTTTCCAGGATGCGCGCCACGCTGAAAGCCACGCCGCGCCGCGAAGCAAGCAGGGCACCCATGGCCCCGGAGCGCCGCCGGAATACGTAATCCGCGATATACGGATTATTGGGGGGGCGGAACATGGACGTCATGTCCAGATCGAAGGCTGCAGCGGTGATCGGCAGAAATTCGAAATTACCGAGATGGCCGGTAAAAAACATGCGTGGCTTGGGGCCTTCGGCGATCAGCCTTTGAAAGATAGCCTCACCACGAACCTCGACACGATTTGCCCCGTTCGTGGCAGGGTCGAAGTCAAATAGCTGATCGAGAAAGACATATTCGGCCGCCAGGCGGCCCATACTGCCCCACATGTCGCGGGCGATGGCCTCGTGCTCTTCCGGCGTTTTGTCGGGATATGCCTGGCGAAGATTGTCGACCGCAACCTTATGCCGGCCGACCAGCGGGCCGAATGTGCGCGCAAGCCAGTCAGCTGCATTCAGTGCCTTGTCGGCAGGAGCAAGGCGCAGGATCGCCATGAGACCGAAGGCAAGTTGCGCGACGATCCAATATTGAAACAGCTGAGCGCGATTGCGCAGGCTGGCGATCAGGACACGCATCAAAGCCGAAGAATGATCTTGCCGAAGACGTCGCGGCCTTCCATGCGCTTGAGCGCCGTGGCGATATCATCAAACCCGACTTCGGTATCGATCACAGGATGAACGAGGCCCTGGGCCATTTTCTGCATTGCACTCGCCATATTTTCCATACGGCAACCAAATGAGCCGAGCAGCTTCAACTGTTGCTGGAACAACTGCATCAGGTTGATTTGCGTGGATACGCCGGACGTGGAGCCGCAGGTTACAAGGCGGCCGCCCTTTTTCATGCAAAGCATGGATCCGGCAAAAGTATCGGCACCGACATGCTCGAACACGACGTCGACGCCACGCTTTTTCGTCAGCTTGCGAACAGTCCCTTCGAAGCGGTCTTCGCGATAATTGATGACGTGATCAGCACCCAGCGCCCTGGCGGGCTCGATCTTCGCATCGGAGCCGACTGTCGTGATGACCGTGCAGCCCATCTTCTTTGCGAGCTGGATCGCGGCCGTGCCGATACCGGATCCGCCTGCATGGACGAGGATCGTTTCCCCGGGTTGCAGCTTCGCATTGTCGAACAGCATGTGTTCCACCGTGCCGAAGGTGACAGGCGCTAGTGCTGCCGCAACGTCCGACACGCCGGGAGGGGCGGGCACCAGGAGACGCGCCGGCAGGTTGATGCGCTCCTGCGCAAAGCCGTCGAGATGAAAACCATGAACGCCCTGCACATGCTCGCAGAGATTGTCACGCTTTTCCACGCAAGCCTTGCAGCGGCCACAGGTACGCGCGCCATAGATCGAAACGAGTTCGCCGACCTGGAGTCCGGAAACGCCCGGACCCACACGTTCAACTACACCGGAAGCTTCGGCCCCGATCACCAGCGGCATCTTTCGCTTGGCAAATGCCATGCCGCGCCAGCCCCATACGTCTATATGGTTGAGCGCGACAGCCTTGATGGAAACCGTCACTTCGCCCAGACCGGGCGCATCCGGCTCAGGCAGATCGACGGGCTCCAGCCGGCGATCCTCGATCAATTGCAATGCGCGCATCAGCCGATTTCCCTTGCCATGACGAGGCAGGCGTTCTGACCGCCGAAGCCGAACGAGTTGGAAAGAACAGCGCGCACGTCCGCTTCGCGCTTGATATTGGGCACCACATCCAGATCGATGGCCGGATCAGGCGTCTCATAGTTGATGGTGGGCGGCAACAGGCCCTCGCGCATCGTCAAGAACGAAAACACAGCCTCGATCGCACCGGCGGCAGAAAGTGTATGGCCGATCATCGACTTGTTGGAGGAAACCGGGATCGACTTGATCCGCTCACCAAATACGGTGGAAAGTGAGAGATGCTCCATCTTGTCGTTTTCCGGCGTCGAAGTGCCGTGCGCATTGACGTAATCGATGGCGTCGGTGCCAAAGCCCGCATCGTCCAGTGCTGCTTTCACGGCGGCGATGGCCGGAGAGCCGTCAGGCTTGGAGCGGGTGCGGTGGAAATCATCGGCGCGTTCACCGCAGCCTTGCATAATTCCAAGCACCGTCGCGCCACGCGCCAAAGCGCTTTCGAGGGATTCGAGAACCAGGGCGGCGCCGCCTTCGGCCAGAACAAAGCCGTCGCGGTCTTTGGAAAACGGACGCGAGGCCTTTTCGGGAGCCTCATTATTGGTGGAAAGCGCGGATAAAAGCGAAAACCGGATCAAGGCTTCCGCAGAAGCCGAGCCGTCGGCACCGATTGCGAGAGCGCGGTCACATTCACCCCTGCGGATGGCTTCCACACCCAGCTGAATGGCCGTCGCGCCTGATGCGCATGCCGTCGAAAGGGTGATCGGCAGACCGCGTGTGCCGAAACGTTCCGAAAGCTTGTCGGCAACGAAGCCGAACTGCGAGCCTTCGAACAAGGAGCGGTCGTTTCGCACGCGCGCGGCAGCCAACAGACGGCTATAGCCTTCGCCTTCGATAACCTCTTCAAACAAGCCGAAACGGTCAGTCCACTCCATTTCGATGGGCGGTGACGCCAGAAACAGTGGCCCGCCGAATTCCTTGCCGAGACCAGCTTGCGCGATGGCTTCTGCGGCAGCCGTTTCAGCGAGTTCGTGCGTCAAGGCAGAATTGCCGCGTCCGCTCGACTTCAAGTAATCAACGGTTCCCGCAATCGTCGTGCGTAAATGTTCCGTGGGAAAACGGCTGATCGGATGGATACCCGAGCGCCCGGCGGTCAAAGCCCACCAGTTCTCCTCCTTGCCGACGCCCAGTGAGGTGATGACGCCCAGACCGGTGACAGCCACGATGGGTCTGCCGAGATGATCCACGGTTTTCATGTTTCTCTCCGCCGCCTAAGACCGGCTGATGGCGGCAACTCCGCCGAAGCGACGATAGCCGAAGCTTGTCGCCACCGCCAACTTCACCGCGTCGTCGTAGGCCTCTTCATCCGGGCTGAAAGGCGAGGGAGCTACCCCCTTGGAAACGGCCAGCGCCGCTAGCGCTACGGCAAACGGGAACTGTGCTTCCTTAAGATGCCCCGTCAAGCTTGCGAAGCCGCGTGCCGTGAGATTGTTGGCTTGCAACGCGTCACGCTCCGCCACGGTAATTGCCGGCGCGCCGGATGCACCCGAAATTCCGAGATGTGTGCCCGAAAGATCGAGTTCAGCCAGCATATGTTCGATATGCGTTTGATCGGGGTTGGCTCCGGCTGAAACAACACGGCCCAGCTTCGCATAAATTTCACGTCCACGCGCTTCGGCGTGTTCCCTTGATTCCAGAACGAGGAATGCTGCGCCTGATCCGGTCACCACGCCACCGCCCGCACGACTGGAACGGTCCCAAACTGGCGACCACTCTCCGCGCTGGAGATAGCCGCCCAGCTCATAGGCCAGCAGCATATCGGGATGTTCGGTTTGAAACGCAGCACCGACTAGCGCATGCGTCGATTGTCCGGCGCGTATCCGGGAAGCCGCGGTTTCGATAGCGGAAACCCCGGCACCTTCTTCGCCCATGAATGTGCGCGATGACCCCGTGACCTTATGGACGATGGAAATGTTGCCGGCCAGGAGGTTGGACAACTGGGCCAGAAATAAGGTCGGCCGGAGGTCCGTTGTCAGACGCTCGTTCAACAGAAGCCCGTTGTCACCGTGTTCACCCGCCTGTTCCAGGATCGAAGTGTCGACCGCAACATCGCGCTCGCCTCCGCCTGCCGCGATGATCATGTCCATGGTGGCGCACAGGGATTCGTCGCCCTTGGCTCCCGCATCAT
>JAFAGL010000106.1 GCA_023422735.1 Pseudomonadota bacterium | reverse complement strand
CTCGGCCATGCAAGTATACTATACCGTCGATATCATTTGGGCGCAGAGGGTCTGGCAGCCTTGGTGGTTGCCATGCTCGAATTTCACGCCCACAGTCATCGAACAGTCTATCGAAGTTCGTAGTTACCAGTTGTACCGCACCTTCCGGCGTGGTCGCCAAGTCAAGCAAGATCCTGTGTGCGGTCAGGTCGCACTCTGAAGGCGGCTTCAGTGCAGCAGCTACAGCTTCTTGGATGTCGCGTAATGAGAAATCCTTTTCCAGAAGACCGAAGACGCGGTCGGCGGATATGACTCCTGAGATGCCAACACGGCGGTCAATTTCCTTAGCTTCTTGGATAAGCTTATAAGCCGGGCTGTTCTGATCAACTCCAAGCTTGGACACGACGCTCTGCGCCAAGCCAAAAAAGCTAGGGAGTTTCGCGCGCGCTATTGATACTCCCGCTCCGCAGAAAAATATGACGCGGCCCTGATCGCGGGCAAAAAGGAGATCATCTGGGATTGATGGTCCATTCGCTAGGAAACGCAAAGTAAGCCCTTTAATTTTCGACAGACTTTAAGGTGAAAGAACATCGAAGAATTCAAGTTTTTCTTTTTATGCATGTACTGAAGTTGAGTCAGCACCTTTCAGAAACCTTTCTCCGGAAGCCGCCTAGCCGCCCCCTGTTATCAAACTGTCGTCAAGCGGCGTTAGGGGCAAACCCATCATTATTGGGGGCCTTCATGACCGCGCGTCTGCTTTCTACCGTTTCCGTTCTCGTGCTGCTTTCGGCACCGGCTTTGGCCGACAGTTTCAACCGCATCGCCTCTTTCCCCGTGATCGCCAATATGGGCGATGGCGAGGACAAGAGCCGGGCATCCTCGGCCGAGATCATCTCGGTTTCGCCTGATGGCAACACGCTGATCTATACCGACAGCCCGCTCGGCGTGGTCGGTCTGGTGGACATCACGGACGCAAAGGCCCCCAAGCCCCTCGGCAATATCGACATGAAGGGCGAGCCAACCACCGCGCATATTCTGGGCGACAAGGCATTTGTGGGCGTCAACACGTCGGAAAGCTACACCAAGCCTTCGGGCCGGCTGGTGACGGTCGATCTCGAAAAGGCCGAGGAAACGGCCTCCTGCGAGTTGGGCGGGCAGCCGGATTCGGTTGCGATCGCGCCGGACGGCTCCTTCCTCGCCGTGGCGATCGAGAATGAGCGCGACGAAGATGAAGGCGATGGCGGCCTGCCGCAGATGCCGGCCGGCTTCGTCGTCAAGCTGCCGATCGCAGACGGTGCGGTCGACTGCGCGAACCTTCATAAAATCGAGCTGACGGGTCTGGCCGAAATCGGCGGTGAAGATCCCGAACCGGAATTCGTCGACATCAACGAAGCCGGCGAAATCGTCGTCACCCTGCAGGAAAACAACCATCTCGTGGTGATCGGCGCCGACGGCAAGGTCGCCTCGCATTTCTCCGCCGGTTCGGTCGCGCTGGATGGCGTCGACACCAAGACAGACGGCAAGCTTTCCTTCACCGAAACGACCGGCGAAATCGCCCGCGAGCCGGATGGCGTGAAATGGATCGATGCCGATCACTTCGCCATCGCGAATGAAGGCGACTGGAAGGGCGGCAGCCGCGGCTTCACCATCTTCAAGAAGGATGGCACGGTCGTTTATGACTTCGGCGCCTCGCTGGAACGCGCGATTGCCGAAATCGGCCACTATCCGGAGAAGCGCTCAAAGGCGAAGGGCGTCGAGATCGAAAGCGTGGAGTTCGCGCGTTTCGGCGACACGCCCACTCTGTTCGTCGTCTCCGAGCGCGCCTCGGTCGTTGCCGTCTATGATCTGACCGACCTCGCCGCACCGAAGCTGACGCAGATCCTGCCCTCGGGCATCAGCCCCGAAGGCGCTGTCGCGATCCCCGAGCGCAACCTGCTCGTCACCGCCAACGAGGCCGATCTCGGCGAAGATGGCGCAGCACGCGCCCATGTCATGCTGTTTGAACTGTCGGATGCGCAAGCCAGCTACCCGATGCTGACGTCGGCCGGCAGTGATCCGCTGATCGGCTGGGGCGCGCTGGGCGCGCTTGCCGCCCATCCGGACAAGGCCGGCACGCTGATTGCCGCCTCCGACAGCGTCTACGGCCAGATGCCGTCGCTTTACGAGATCGACACGACGCAGACGCCCGCCAGGATCGTCAAGCAGACCGTGATCACGCGGGGCGGCGATGCGGCGCAGAAGCTCGATATCGAAGGCATCACGCCGGACGGCGACGGCGGTTTCTGGCTCGCCAATGAAGGCGATGCAAGCAAGCTCGTGCCGCATGCGATCCTGCGTGTCGATGCCAAGGGCGAAATCAAGCAAGAGATCTCGCTGCCGGTCGAGCTTCTGGCGCACCAGACCCGCTTCGGCGCGGAAGGCATTGCGGTGATCGACGGCAAGGTCTGGGTGGCGATCCAGCGCGAATGGAAGGACGATCCGAAGGGTCAGGTCAAGCTGCTCGCCTATGACCTCGACGACAAGGAATGGGGCGCCGTGCGCTACCCGCTGGAGCCCAAAGGCGAAGGCTGGATGGGCCTGTCGGAACTCGCGATCAATGGCGACCACGCCTATCTGATCGAACGCGACAACCTGATCGGCGACAAGGCCAAGGTGAAGAAACTCTTCCGCGTGGCGCTTTCCGAACTCAAGCCGGCCAAGCTCGACCAGGACCTGCCGCTGGTGAAGAAGGAAGAAGTGCGCGATCTCATTCCGGAGCTGAAGTCGCTGACCAACGGCTATGTCGTCGACAAGGTCGAGGGCCTGACCTTCGACGCCAATGGCGATGCCTGGGCCATCACCGACAATGACGGCGTGGATGACAGCTCGGGCGAGACGCTGTTCTGGAAGCTCGGCAAACTCTGAGCCTTCAGCCTGTCCGAGATGGTTTGAAGCGAAGGGGCTGCGGAATGCGGCCCCTTTTTTCGCGCCTGGCAACGGATAAGATCGCAGGCAGCGCCTGGCTCCGTCTCAGTTTCCGGCATAGGCGCCGGCGGAGTTTTCAATCAAAGGAGAGCGTCGCCACGGGATTTCGCCTGCTTGCGCTCCGGCGCATCGGAAGGCATGAAAGGCGCGCATACACAGGGGCGGCCATGATCCAGATTGATACCACCTCCGAGATCCGCTGGACGCTGGCCGATTTTCTTTCGACCTATCGCTTTTGGGCGCTTTTCGTGGCTTCGCTTTGCGTCGCGACCGCCAGCCACAGCATGTCGGTTTTCATGCCTCTGGTTCTCGGCCAGGCAGGGATCAGCCATTCCGATATCGGCATCTTCTTCGCAGTTCTGCAGTTCGGTTGGATTTTCGGTGCAGTTTTCGCCTTCATGATCGTGCCGCGCGCGGGCCGTACCGCCCTGATCATCCCGCTGCTTGCCTGCGGCCTCCTGTTAGGCACCGTTTCTTTCGTTCCCACCGCCTTGACCTCGGCGGTGTTTCTCGCTCCCTTCGGGCTGGCCTTCGGGACGCTTCAAACGCTTTTTACCTTTGCAGCGTTTGTTTTCCTGAGTGCCGGACGCGCAACCAAGGTGGATTTCGCAAGCGCGGCGGTGATCATCGGCGCTGCCTCTTTCCTTTCATTCTTGGCGCCGGTTGTGGGGTCGCTTCTGTTTCTTGACCCGGAAAAGCCGGCAAAGCTCATTCTGGCCATGCTCGGCATGATGGGATTGGCGCTGATCGTTCTCATCGTGAGCAGACGCCTCGCGTTTGATGATGCGCCGCGCCCGCGCCACAAGCCGCTCACGCCGAAAAGACGCTCGCCCTTTCTGGTGGTGTTCCTTGCCACCCTGCCGCTCATGGTTGTGGCAGTTGTCTTCACGATCGTTGTCGCACAGCGCTTTTCGCTGTTCGGATCAGCCAGCATGATTACGCATCCGCTGATCCTGCTGGTGCCAGTTCTGTTGATCCTTTGGGCCGCTTACGCCGCGTATTGGCTTTTTCGCATTCATGGCGAACTGGCCGGCGCACAGGCTTCGCAACGGCTGCTGACACCCGGTGCGGGACTGGCCATCGGCCTTCTGGCCCCGCTCGGCTTGCCTGTCTTGTTGATGACATTGGGCGACCTTCTCAATGCCCGCGCCCGAGACGCAGGAAAGCCCCGCGCGGTTCCCATCTGGGCGGTCGGGATCTTCTCGATCCTGTTTTCCCCCATCGCCATGGCGCTGATCCAGCATGGCGCCAACAAGAGCTACGCAGACTGAAACGAAAAACGCCGCCGGCCAAACTGACCGGCAGCGTTTTCAATCACGGGATCTGGTAAAGCCCGGCTGTTACCAGCTTGCGAGCACCGAACCCTTGAACGTGTCTTCGACGAATTTGCGCGTTTCATCGGAATGGTAGGCCTCGACCAGCGCCTTCACCCAGTCGGCGTCCTTGTCTTCTTCGCGCACGGCGATGACATTGACATAAGGGCCCTTCGGGCTTTCGCGCAGGATCGGGTCATTGACCGGATCAAGACCAGCCTGCTCCGCATAATTGGTATTGATGCCGGCCGCATCGAGATCCGGCAGCGTGCGCGGCAACTGGGCAGCGTCGATTTCCACGATCTTGATGTTTTTCGGGTTTTCGGTGATGTCGGCAATGGAGGCCGTCGTGCCCGCCCCTTCGCGCAGCTTGATGACGCCGTTATCGGCGAGCAGCAGCAGGACGCGACCGCCATTGGTCGGATCGTTCGGGATGCCAACCGAAGCGCCTTCCGGCAGGTCGGCAATATCCTTGACCTTGTTGGAATAAACGCCGATCGGGAAATTCACGGTCGTCGCAACCGACACGATCTTGTAGCCGCGATCCTTGATCTGGTTGTCGAGATAAGGCTGGTGCTGGAAGGAATTGGCGTTGAGCTCGCCGGAATTCAGCGCCTCGTTCGGCACGACATAATCGGAGAATTCGAGGATCTCGATGTCGATGCCCTTTGGCGCGAGCTGCGGCTTCACGGCTTCGAGGATCTGGGCATGCGGGCCGGGCGTGACGCCAATCTTGTAGGTATCGGCGAAAGCGCCGCCGGTGGTGAGGGCGAGACCGAGCGAAAGGCCGGCGAGAAGGGTCTTGATGGTCATTTTAATGGTCCTGACTGGAAGTGGGTTCAGAAACGGGAACGTTTGTCGAAACGTCGTGCCAGAAAATCGCCGAGGCTCTGGACGCCCTGCACGAGGACGATCAGCACCAGCACGACGGTGAGCATCACATCCGGCATGAAGCGCTGATAGCCGAAGCGGATGCCGAGATCGCCCAGACCGCCGCCGCCAACAGCGCCAACCATCGCCGAATAGCCGATCAGCGAAACAATGGTCAGGGTGAGCGCCAGCGTGATCGCCGGGAGGGCCTCGGGGAGAAGCACCTTGCGCACGATCTGCAGCGGGGTTGCGCCCATGGAACGGGCAGCCTCGATGAGGCCGTGATCCACGCCACGGATAGCGGCTTCGATGACGCGTGCGATGAAAGGAGCGGCAGCTATCGTCAGCGGCACGATGGCGGCCTTCGTGCCGATCGAGGTGCCTGCGAGCAGGCGGGTGAGCGGGACGATGGCAACCACGAGGATGATGAAGGGCGTGGAGCGCGCGGCATTGACCACGAGGCCCAGCACATTGTTCGCCCAAGGCGCGGCAAACAGTTCGCCCGAACGGCTCGTGGCGAGAAACACGCCGAGCGGAATGCCGATCAGCGACCCGATGAGGCCGGATACGCCAACCATCCAAAGGGTCTGGCCGAGCGAGGAGATGAGCAGATTCATGATCTGCGGGGAAAGAACATCAGGCCACATAGCCGAGCACCTCCACATCGAGGCCAATTTCACGCGATGCCGCTGTCAGGGCATCGAGGCGATCCGGATCGGCGCTGATAACCAGCGTGCCGAAAGGATGGCCGCCGATATAATCGACATTGCCCTGGATGATGCCGAGGTCGATGTCGAGCTTGCGCGTCAGCACAGACAGGAATGGCTGGCTGGCATCGCCGCCGGTGAAAGTGAGGCGCACAAGCGCCCTGGCACCAGCCTTGGGCTCGCTGCTCAGGCGGCTTGCCAGATGGGCCGGCAATTCGTTGCCCGTAATCGAGGCCACGAAAGAGCGCGTCGTGGCATGTTGCGGGCGCGTGAACAGGTCAAATGTCGTGCCCTCCTCCACGATGCGACCGCCATCAATCACGGCCACGCGGTCGGCAACCGACTTGATCACCGACATTTCATGCGTGATGAGGAGCGTGGTGATGTCGAGCTCGGCATTGACCCGGCGCAGAAGCGCCAGGATCTGCTCAGTGGTTTCAGGATCAAGCGCGGATGTCGCTTCATCCGAAAGCAGCACTTTCGGATTGGTGGCAAGCGCGCGGGCAATGCCGACGCGCTGCTTCTGGCCGCCCGAAAGCTCTGCCGGATAGCTATCGGCCTTGTCGGACAGGCCAACGAGATCGAGCAGCGGTGCCACGCGCTTCCTGATTTCGGCGGAAGATACGCCAGCGATTTCGAGCGGCAGCGCCACATTGTCGAAGGCGGTGCGGCGCGCCAGCAGGTTGAAATGCTGGAAGATCATGCCGATCGCACGACGTTCCCGCCGCAAGGCCTTTTCGGGCAAGGCGGAAATTTCAACACCGTCGACGATGACCTTGCCGCTGGATGGCCGTTCAAGGCCATTGACGAGACGGATCAAGGTTGACTTACCGGCACCGGAGCGGCCGATCACACCGAGGATCGCACCTTTCGGCACGTCGAGCGTGATGGCATGAAGTGCGGTGACCGCGCCCGTACCGCCGCGCGCTGCATAGGTCTTCTCGACATTATGCAGTTTGATCAACGGGTCCGGCGCGGGCGAAGTCTCCGCCAGCAGAAATGATTGAGGATGGGCGTTCACGGTCGGTCCGAAATTAATAGCAGATAATTCTCTTTTTTCTGCACGAGAGTCGAAGGATAGTGTCCTACGGAAAGGGGTTTGCGAGAAACGGCCTTGACCCAAAACGCGGTTGAATCGGTCAGCCATTCTCCGACGGCTTTGCCAGCCATCTTTGCCATTTACCTATTGGCTCACCCGATACATTCAAGCAAGGCCTCGCTTGCACGGCTGCTATACCGCTCCTTGTGCCGCAATCCATAAAACGGCCGCGGAGCGAGATCGAACTGGAGGCGGTGCAAGGTGCCGGCACGCAAGAAGGCATCGACCACCAAGGTCGAAATGACCGTATAACCCGCGCCAGCCATCACGGCCGACCGCACGGCCTCGTTCGAAGGCAGGGTCAAAACGATATTAAGATCCTCAAGGGTGAGCCCTACCGGGGCCAGCGCCGATGCAAAGCTGGCGCGTGTGCCCGAGCCTTCCTCGCGAAACACCCATGGAACGGACCGCAGCCAGTCAATATCATGCGGGAGATCGGCAGGCGCATGTCCAACAAGCGCCATTTCGTCTTCCGCCACTGTCCAGCGCGCCAAAGCCGGGTCATCGATTGGCCCTTCAATGAAACCGAGTTCGGCACGTCCATCGCGCACCTGTTCGGCGGCTTGCTCGCTGTTGCCGATCGACAAGTGGATTTCCAGGCCTGGATAGCGGGAATGAAAGCGGGCGAGATGCGGTGGCAGCCAGTAGCTGGCAATGGTCTGGCTTGCGACCAGCGTGATCTTGCCTCGCTGAAGGCCGGCAAATTCGCCCAGCTTTTGTTCCGCACTGGCGGCGCGCGCCAGAACATCGCGCGCTTCTGCCAGAAAAGCCCGACCGATCTCGGTCAATTCGATGCGTCGACCCACACGATGAAACAGATGCACGTCATGCCGTGCTTCCAAAGCGGCGATATTGGCGCTCACCGCTGATTGCGTCAGGCTCAAAGCGCGCGCGGCATTCGTGACATGCTCACTTTCCGCGACCGCGATGAAGATGCGCAACTGTTCCAGTGTCATGGCAGTCCCTTTACCGTCGCAAATCCGATTCGATTGATCGCTAAAAACGAACGAACACACAATAATAAATCATTGGAGCCGAACGGATAACAGGCGGATAAGGCAAGGCCCACCAAAAAACCTTCCCGTTCAAAAGTTTAGCCGCGCAATGTCTGTCACACTCCCGCCCTTGTCTTCCTTGATCGGCGATGTCGACAAGAAAGTACCGAGCCGTGCGCCCGGTGTGCTGCTTTGCTTCCTGGTCACAGCTGCATCCTATGGAATTGCTTATCTGGAACAGCGTACTTTCGGCGACACCTGGCTTGAGGCGCTGGTGATCGCGATCGTGCTGGGGACTGCGATCCGCACCGTTTGGACGCCTGACGCGATCTGGCTGCCGGGTATCCGGTTCAGTGCGAAAACCCTGCTCGAAATCGCGGTGGTTCTGTTGGGCGCGTCCTTGAGCGGAGCAATGATTCTGGCCGTTGGCCCGATGCTGCTTTTGGGCATTGTCGGTGTAGTGTTCGTGACGATCGCAGCCAGTTTTGCGCTCGGCCGTGCCCTTGGCCTGCCAAAACGCATGGCCATGCTCGTGGCATGCGGCAATTCGATTTGCGGCAACAGCGCGATTGCCGCGGTTGCTCCGGTGATCGGCGCGAAAAGCGAGGACGTCGCAGCTTCCATTGCCTTTACCGCCGTTCTGGGCGTTGCGGTTGTGCTCGGCCTGCCTCTGGTCGCTTATGGATTGCATCTGAGCGGCCTGCAATATGGCATGCTCGCCGGACTGACCGTTTATGCCGTGCCGCAGGTGATCGCAGCCGCGGCGCCGCTGGGCACTACGGCCATTCAGATCGGTACATTGGTGAAGCTTGTGCGTGTTTTGATGCTGGGCCCTGTTTGCGTGGTTCTGTCATTTCTGGCACCGCGCTTTCGCGAAACAGGCGAGATCTGCGCTCAAACCGGCGTTGCAGCAAAGAATCCCGAGCGCCTGCCCCTGCACCAGCTCGTGCCCTGGTTCGTTATCGGCTTTCTGGCTCTTGCGGTTTTGCGCTCGCTTGGCTTCGTGCCCGACATATTGCTTGCGCCGGCATCTCATCTGGCTGGTCTTTTGACCGTGGCCGCCATGGCAGCGCTCGGCCTCGGTGTGGATTTGCGCACAGTTGCCAAAGCCGGAGGCCGGGTCATGGCTGCGGTCGTGTTGTCGCTGCTGGTTTTGGGCGCAATCAGCCTCGGCCTGATTTATGCTCTCGGCATCGCTTGAAGACAAACAAATCGCTTAATTCCTGGTGCGCTTCCACAGCGTCAGCGCTGCAAGGATCACTCCCAGCAGGATGGTGTTGACCGGAATACCAAGCAGAATGCGCGGCAGCAAATCCGGATCCTCGCGCGAAAACGTCACCGGGATCAGCACCGCTATGAAAAGAACGCCGAGCACGAGCGGCACGGCACGACCGGCGCGGGTCGCCGTTGCAGCTGCCGTGTTCAGGGACGTCAACGCCAGAAACACAAGCATGCCGATGCGAAAAATATCGGTCAGCTGCCCAATCACGATCGCTTGCAGGTCCATCGGTTTCTTCCTCCCCTTCAGGCTGCCGCGTTTAAACCGCGTGCAAATTGCCGCTCCAATTAGACTAAAGTCATAAGCCAAAAGACCGGATGGATGAACGGGCAAAGCCGGGTCATAATCCACCGGATTTGCGGACCAACTGGCCTGGGGGGAGACCGGGCCGGATGAAACCATCCGCACAAGGGAGGTATCCATGGCAATGGCTCAATCGGCCGGGGCGCGAAGCCGCGGCATGACGGGAGAAGAACGCAAGGTCATCTTCGCGTCGTCGCTCGGCACGGTTTTCGAGTGGTATGATTTTTATCTTTACGGCTCACTCGCAGCCTTTATCGGTGCGACCTTCTTCAGCCAGTATCCTGAAGCGACGCGCAACATTTTCGCGCTGCTTGCTTTTGCCGCCGGCTTCATCGTGCGGCCTTTCGGTGCTCTGGTCTTCGGCCGCATCGGCGATCTCGTCGGCCGTAAATACACCTTTCTGGTCACCATCCTCATCATGGGCGGCTCCACCTTCCTGGTCGGCATACTTCCAGGTTCGGCAACCATCGGCATGGCCGCTCCGATCATCCTGATCATCCTGCGCATGCTTCAAGGGCTTGCACTGGGTGGCGAATATGGCGGTGCAGCAACCTATGTCGCCGAACATGCCCCTGATGACCGGCGCGGTTTTTATACATCGTGGATCCAGACGACGGCCACGCTCGGCCTGTTCCTGTCCCTGATCGTGATCCTGATCATCCAGGGCTCGATGTCCAAGGAATCCTTCGCCGCATGGGGATGGCGCGTGCCGTTCCTGCTTTCCGTGGTGCTGCTCGGCATTTCGGTGTGGATCCGCATGACCTTGTCGGAATCGCCCGCCTTCAAACGCATGAAGGAAGAGGGCAGGACTTCCAAAGCGCCATTGTCTGAAGCCTTCGGCCAGTGGAAAAATGCGCGTATCGCGCTTCTGGCTCTGTTCGGCCTGACAGCCGGCCAGGCCGTGGTCTGGTATTCGGGCCAGTTCTACGCGCTGTTCTTCCTGCAAAACGTGCTGAAGGTCGACGCGCAGTCGGTCAACATCATGATCGCCATCGCGCTGGCGCTCGGCACGTTCTTCTTCGTGTTTTTCGGCTGGTTGTCGGACAAGGTCGGTCGCAAGCCGATCATCATGGTCGGTCTGGCATTGGCAGTGGTCACCTATTTCCCGCTGTTCAAGGCTTTGACATGGGCCGCCAACCCTGCCCTCGCCGAAGCACAGGCCAATGTGCGCGCAACGGTCACGGCCGCACCGGGAGATTGCACCTTCCAGTTCAACCCGGTCGGCACAGCCAAATTCACCACGTCCTGCGACATCGCCACGGGCTTTCTCGCCCGCAATTCGGTGCCGTATAACATCGTGACGACGGCTGCACCCGGCACACCGGCAACAGTTCAGGTCGGCACTGAAACCGTCACCTCCTATGACGCCACGGCAGCCGGCGCGGACGCAGCAGCACAAGGCACCGCCTTCAACAATGCCGTGCATTCGGCTTTGCATGATGCAGGCTACCCGCTGGTGCAAAACGAGACCACCGGCGCTTATGCGATGGTGGCCGATCCGGACGCGGTGAACTGGACGATGACGATCGGCATCCTGTTCATTCTCGTGCTCTACGTCACGATGGTGTACGGCCCAATCGCCGCGATCCTGGTTGAAATGTTCCCCACCCGCATCCGTTACACGGGCATGTCGCTGCCATATCATATCGGCAACGGCTGGTTCGGCGGCTTGTTGCCAGCCACCGTCTTCGCCATGAGCGCGGCGCGCGGGGACAT
>JAFAGL010000080.1 GCA_023422735.1 Pseudomonadota bacterium | reverse complement strand
GGCCTTGAGCCGAGGATCCATGCCGGAACATCAAAGGCAGTGAGCAACGGTCAATCGTCACCGTCGCGCGATTGATACGATCAGGCATGGATCCGAGGGTCTGCGCCTCCGCTACCGCTTCGGCTTCGCCCTGGGATGACGAAGGTGGAGGGGCTTTGCGTCCTTCGAGGCTCGCCCGGCATAATAACCGCTGATCGATTAAGCGCCGTGCGGGCTCGCACCTCAGGATGAGGGAGGCTGGTGCCACGGTCCTCACGATGACGAAGGTGGAGGGGGCAGGCGGAAGGCGCTCAACTGCTTTCGATCGGCAGAACGAAGCCGGCTTTAACCCGATCCATGACAACCATCGTCTTGAAGCCCTTGATATCATGGTTCTCGTAAAAAAACCGGCGCGTGAAGGCCTCGTAATCTTCCATGTCGCGGGCCGTGATCACCAGCATGAAATCGGCATCGCCGGTGACATAATACCCCACCATCACTTCCTTCGTGGAGCGGATCGCGGCCTTGAAGCGGTCAACGATATCGGCGCGCTCGCGCTCCAGCGACACCAGCACGATCATTGTGATCCCCCGCCCCACGGCCTTCGGCGAAACGACCGAAACATCGGCTTCGATGACACCGGCCTCACGCAGCCTCTTCAACCGTCTCTGGCAGGCCGTGGGCGAAAGATTCGCGATCTCCGCCAGTTCCTCGGAGGTCAGCCGATTGTTCTTCTGTACGGCGTCGAGCAATGCCTTGTCAGCCCGGTCCAGCATCATGATGACGAATTCCTGCATTAAAGACGGTCAATAAGCAGATTTTCTGCATTTCGAGAGCTGATTGCGCAGCAAACGAATGATGCCGCGCGGTTAGATTGCTGTAAACCCATGGAGCCATTTCCCGTATGCATGGCATCGCCGCCGACGCGCTGAAAAAGCTGCAACGACCTGACCTGATCGAGCATCGCGCCTTTCTTGGAGGACGCTGGTGTGCACGCGATACAACGCTGCCGATCATCGATCCGGCCAATGGCGAGCATCTTCTGGACGTCGCAGCCTGCACATTGGACGATGCCGATCAGGCGGTTCACACCGCGCAACAGGCTTTTCTGGACTGGCGAAACAGGCTTCCCGCCGAGCGGGGACGCATCCTGCGCGATTGGGCAAGCGCAATGCGCCGGCATGCGGACGATCTCGCCGTCATCATGACCTCCGAGCAAGGCAAGCCGCTGGCCGAATCGCTGGGCGAAATCAGCTATGCCGCCAGCTTCCTCGATTGGTTCGCCGCTGAAGGCGAGCGCGCATATGGCGAAACCATTCCAAGCCATCTGCCCGGCAGCCGGTTATCCGTGCAGATGCAGCCGGTGGGCGTGACCGTTGCGATCACTCCCTGGAATTTCCCCTCAGCCATGATCACCCGCAAGGCAGGCGCTGCCTTGGCCGCAGGCTGCACCATGATCGTCAAACCCGCGCCTGAAACGCCGCTTTCCGCACTCGCGCTGGCGAAACTGGCGCAGGACGCCGGGATGCCGGACGGCGTGTTCCAGGTCTTGACCGGCGAAGCGGCACCATTGGCCAAGCGTTTGCTCGATCACACGCAGGTTCGCGCCTTTTCTTTCACCGGTTCCACCGAAGTTGGCCGTATTTTGCTGACGCAATCCGCAGCAACCATCAAGAAGGCATCGCTTGAACTCGGCGGGCATGCGCCGGTGATCGTGTTCGACGATTGCGACTTCGCGCAAACGATCAAAGCGTGTCTTGGAGCCAAATTCGCCACATCCGGGCAGGATTGTCTCGCAGCAAACCGGATCTATGTGCAGCGCGCAATCTATGACCGCTTCGTAGAACGCTTTGGGGCGGAAACTGCCAAGCTTAAGGTCGGCCACGGGCTGACGACAGATGTCGACATAGGTCCGATGACGCGGCCAGGCGTTGCGGAAAAGTGCCGTCAACAGATTGCGCAAGCGCTTTCGGCCGGCGCACGCCTGGTTTGCGGTGCCCAGGACGATTCGCTTGGCGGGAACTTCGTAACGCCTACCGTTTTGGCCGATGTCACAGACGATATGGTGATTGCGCGCGAGGAAACCTTCGGACCCGTCGCCGCGATATTGCCCTTTGATGCGGAAGACGACGTCATCGCGCGGGCAAACGCCACGGAAATGGGGCTCGCGGCCTATGTCTTCACCAAGGATCTCAACCGTGCGATGCGGCTGACCGACCGGTTGGAATATGGCATGGTCGCGGTGAACACACCGAAATTCACCGGCGCGCCGATTCCCTTCGGCGGCTGGAAACAATCGGGCCTTGGCCGCGAAGGCTCGCGCCATGGCCTGCATGACTATCTCGAAGCCAAATATGTATGCTTCGGCAACCTCGCTGCCTGAAAGGAGCCCGCCTCATGAGCCGCACGCTTGAACAGATCGCGGAAATGGATCGCAATACGGTCCTGCATCCGTTCACCCAGCTGAAGGATTTTGCTTCCGGCAAGATGGGCGATCCGACCATCGTGGAAACCGGTAAGGGCATCCGCATTCAGGATGCGCGTGGCAAGGAACTGATCGACGGCTTTGCCGGGCTTTACTGCGTGAATATCGGCTACGGTCGCACGGAAGTTGCCGAAGCCATTTCACGGCAGGCTTATCGCCTGGCTTACTACCATTCCTATGCTGCCCATACGACGGATGAGCTGGCGATCCTGTCGGACCGTCTCGTGAAAATGGCACCGGGCAAGATGAGCAAGGTGTTTTACGGGATGTCCGGTTCGGACGCCAATGAAACGCAGGCCAAGCTCGTCTGGTATTACAGCAATCTGCGCGGCAAGCCGAACAAGAAGAAGATCATTTCGCGCGAACGTGGGTATCATGGCTGCAGCGTGGTTTCAGGCTCCATGACGGGCATGAGCTTCTATCATGACCATATGGACCTCCCGCGCGCAGGCATTCTCCACACCGGCGCGCCGCACCACTATTGGGGCGCAGAAGCCGGTGAAACCGAAGCGGAATTCTCGAAGCGTCGTGCAGGCGAGCTGGAGCAACTCATACTTCGTGAAGATCCGGACACGATCGGCGCTTTCATCGGTGAACCGGTACTGGGCACGGGCGGCATCACGCCACCGCCTGAAAACTACTGGGCGGAAATTCAGGCCGTGCTGAAGAAATACGACATCCTGCTGATCGCCGATGAAGTCATCACCGGGTTCGGCCGCACCGGCTCGATGTTCGGCTCCCAGCATTACGGGATGGAGCCCGACTTGATCACCGTCGCCAAGGGTCTCACATCGGCCTACTTCCCGCTTTCCGGGGCGATTGTGGGCGAAAAGGTCTTCAAGGTCATGGAAGACGGCGCGGACAAAGTCGGGTCATTCTCTCATGGCTACACCTATTCCGGCCATCCGATCGGGGCGGCGGCAGCTAATGCCGTATTGGACATCGTGGAGAAGGAGAATCTCCCGGGCAATGCCCGCGAAGTCGGCGCCTATTTCCAGGAACAGCTCAGGACAAAATTCGCGCAACTGCCAATCGTCGGGGAAGTGCGCGGCGTTGGCTTGATGGGCGCAGTGGAATTCGTGGCAGATCGCGAAAAGAAAACGCGCTTCGAATCCGGCTTGACCGTGGGAGCCCGCGTCTCGAAGGCTGCACGCGAGCGCGGCCTGATTGCCCGCGCGATGCCGCATGGCGATATCCTCGGCTTTTCACCGCCGCTCATTGTTTCCAAGGCAGACGTCGATGAAATCGTCTCGATCGCCGAAAGCGCGGTGCGCTCCGTGATGGACGAACTGACGCGGGCCGGCACCAAAATCTGAGGTCAATTCAGACCGATCCAATTGCACGCTTCATCTTCGCGATGAAGCGTGCATAATGTCATGAAATAGTCGTCGCAATAACGAGACAATTTCATGAGTAACCCTGCCAGCCGGTCTGAACGGGATCCGGCCGTCGACACGGTGAATTGGCAACCTCTTTTCAAGAAACAGAAGGGGGCGACGAAGCACGCAGTTCTGACCGAACGGATCATTGCCGACATTGATGCGGGCATCCTCAAGCCGATGGATCGGATGCCAACGCATCGCGATCTGGCGCGTGCACTCGGTCTTTCGGTTCAGACCGTCAGCCTTGCCTACAAAGAGGCCGAGCGCCTCGGTTATCTCAGCGGCGAAATCGGTCGCGGAACCTTCGTGAAGGCACGCGTCACAGACCGTGCCGGACGCATGATGCTTGACCACAGCTCAAACCAGGTGCTGGACCTATCGATCATTCGCGGCGTTTATCTCGAAGCCCACGAACATGCCTCGCGGGAAA
>JAFAGL010000048.1 GCA_023422735.1 Pseudomonadota bacterium | reverse complement strand
AGGGAAGCCAGATGAGTGCGGAAATCGCGGAAGAACCGGGCGAGGCGGTGGACGTTCAGGCTACTGTGAAGATCACCAAAGGCGCGAGTGGTCGCGACGCGGTTTTCCAGCGCGAAGCCGGTACCCGAAGGCGCCTGCATCCGCTCACCCAGAACCCGCCATCCGCCATTGCGATCACGCCCGAGTTCAAAGCCGATCAGATGAAGATAATGGTCGCCAGCCGGCTTGTGACCGACCATGGAGCGCAGCCATTCGGGATTGTCGGCGATGAGTTCGGCCGGCAGCAGACCTTCGGCCACCATCCGGTTGTCGCCGTAAATATCGGCGCAAAGCGCTTCAAGCAGATTGGCGCGCTGGACGAGCCCTTCCGCAAGGGGCCGCCATTCGGCATCTTCGAGAATGAGGGGAATATGCGACAAGGGCCATTGCCGCTCGAACGTGCCGCCTTCGTTGTAAAGACGATGGTAAACGCCGGCATCGGCGAGATAGGTATCGGCGCGGGCGTAACGGTGCGCAGCGTCTTCGGGCGCAAGCCCGTCGAGCGCGTCCACAAAGGGCCGCCATGCTGGACGCACGGTTCCGTTTGCGGCCATCATCTCATCGAAGATACCGGGCATGGGACGATAGCTGGCAGCCAGCCCGGTGGGGGAAGATCCGGCTGGCTGGGGAGCAGGCGCGCTGTTCATGCCCGTTCAAATATCAGGTGGACGGCGTAAGTCGAGCGTGTGCGGAAATTCGCGCGATGGATTTTCGGGCCTGAAACCTGCCGGTCCCGGCGTGTGGCCAAAGGGAATGAAGCGGGCCAAACGACGCGCTTCCGCTTCATTGGTGTTGACGGGAAAGGTTTCATAGTTTCGCCCGCCCGGATGGGCGACGTGATACACGCAGCCGCCGATCGCGCGACCCGACCAGCGGTCGAAGATGTCGAAGGTCAGCGGTGCATCCACCGGGCGCATCGGGTGAAGGCCGGAGGCCGGCTGCCATGCCTTGAAGCGCACGCCCGCCACATATGTGCCGACTGTTTCCGTGGGCTGCAATGGAACCGCGCGGTGATTGCACAAGACGCCGTGTCGCTCGGGATTGAAGCCCTGAACGTGAACCTGCACGCGTTCGACGGAGGAATCCACATAGCGAACCGTGCCGCCGATGGCGCCCGTTTCGCCCATGACATTCCACGGTTCCAGCGCCTGACGGATTTCGAGCCGCAGACCCTCGGTTTCGACTTCGCCGCAAAACGGAAAGCGGAATTCCAGCAAAGCCTCGAACCATTCGGATTTCACCGGGGAGCCGTGGCTTGCCAGATCGGCCAGCACGTCGCGGAAATCGGCCCAAACATAATGCGGCAGCATGAAGCGATCATGCAGCGAAGTCCCCCAGCGAACGAAGCGCCCATCCAGCGGCGCCTTCCAAAGCCGCGTGATGATGGCGCGCACCAGCAATTGCTGGGCAAGACTCATGCGCGGGCTGGGCGGCATTTCGAAGCCGCGAAACTCGACAAGGCCAAGGCGACCGGTGGGGCCATCCGGCGAAAACAGCTTGTCGATGCAGATTTCGGAGCGGTGCGTATTGCCGGTGACATCGACCAGCAGATTTCGAAACAGGCGATCCACCAGCCAGGGCGCGGGCGCGAGCCCTTCGCCCGGTTTGGGCACCTGCGCCAAGGCTGTTTCCAGCTCGTACAACCCGTCATGGCGCGCTTCGTCGATACGCGGCGCCTGGCTGGTCGGACCGATGAACAGGCCCGAAAACAGGTAAGACAAGGAGGGATGGCGCTGCCAGAAAAGCACCAGGCTTTTCAGGAGATCGGGGCGGCGCAAAAACGGACTGTCCATCGGCGTCGCGCCGCCGACCACGACATGATTTCCCCCGCCGGTGCCGGTGTGGCGGCCGTCGATCATGAATTTGTCGGCGCCGAGCCGCGTTTGGCGCGCTTCCTCATAAAGCCGGGTGGTGGTTTCGACGCATTCGCTCCATGTCGCGGCCGGATGAATATTGACTTCGATGACGCCTGGATCGGGCGCAACGCGGATGACTTCCAGACGCGGATCCTGCGGCGGCGGGTAACCTTCGATATGGACGGGCAAACCGATCTTTTTGGCAGCGTCCTCGGCGGCTGCAATCAGTTCCAGATAATCTTCCAGCGCCTCGACGGGCGGCATGAAGACACAAAGCCGGCCATCGCGCGGTTCAATGGAAATCGCGGTACGGACCTCGCCCTCGATCTCGGACGGCTTTTGCTCGACCTGAATCTGGGTCGGCGTGGTTGGCGTGAAGGAGGCTTCGGGCTGGACAGGCTGAAGCGTGGCGCGCGCCGATGCAGCACTAGGCTGTGGCGAGGATAAAGCTTCGCGGCTCGGCAATTGCGTGCGGTCAACGGACGGATCGGTCGGCACGATAAAAGGAAAGCGTGCCGGCGGCACATAAGCCAGCGCAGACAAAGGCAGGCGGTAGCCGACCGGGGAATCGCCCGGCACAAGGAAGAGCCTGCCGCGCCGTGTTTTCCATTTTTCCGTTTGCCAGCGATGGCCCGAGGCTTTCGCGTTCCAGCGTTGCACGGGCAGGATGAAACCGGACGGCGTGTTCAAGCCACGTTCGAAAACCCGCGCCATGCGATTGCGTGCTTCCGGATCGGCGAGCTCGGAATTGGATGGATCGACATTGGTCGGCAGATTGCCTTCGCGCAGGAGCCATTCCGCCGGATCCTCATAAGCGGGCGATACGGCATCGACCGGCAGGTCGAGCTGTTCGGCAATGGCGGCCGCCAGCGCTTCGGCTTCGCGAGGGCCAGCCTTCGTTTGCGCGACTTCCGTGGCGATCAGGTTCGGATCGGTCCAGATCGGTTCGCCATCCTTGCGCCAGTACAGCGAGAAGGTCCAGCGCGGCAGGGTTTCGCCCGGATACCATTTGCCCTGGCCATAATGCAGGAACCCACCGGGCGCGAAACGCTCGCGCAAACGCCGGATCAGCTGGTCGGCCTTGTCGCGCTTGGTCGGGCCAACGGCGGCCGTGTTCCATTCCTCGGATTCGAAATCGTCGATCGACACGAAGGTCGGCTCGCCGCCCATTGTGAGACGGACATCTTCGTTTTGCAGTTCGATGTCGATGGCGTGACCAAGCGCATCGAGCTCCGCCCAGGCTTCGTCGGAAAAGGGCTTGGTGATCCGCG
>JAFAGL010000042.1 GCA_023422735.1 Pseudomonadota bacterium | reverse complement strand
CGACTACTCCAATCTATAGTCAGGCATGTCGGGCTTCACAATCTCGCGGTTAAGCGCGATTTCCGGTTGCAAGACCGCGTGCCGAGCGCCAAAGACAACCTAACAAATATTCGGTAGGTAGGAAGAAAGCGGTCTTCAATCTCGAGCTTTGGATTGCGGCTGGTGCGCGAACGGCCTAATTTCAGGTAACGAACACGCGGGAGCGAGAATGAATTACGGGTCGATCAAGCAGGCTGACTTTCCCCATCCGTCGATGGAAGCCTGGCGCGCGGTAGCGGAAAAGGCGTTGAAGGGCGCCGATTTCGAGGAAACACTGGTTTCTCACACCGATGATGGCGTCCGGATCGAGCCGATCTACAATCGCGCCGAGCCGCATCCGCTGTCTCGCGTCAAGCCGGATCGCCCGTGGACTTTCGTGCAGCGTGTCGACGATGTCGATCCGCAACGGGCCAATATCCAGGCGCGCGAAGACATTGCCCAGGGGGCAACCGGGCTTGCACTGGTGTTTGAAGGTGCGCCCAATGCTTTCGGTTACGGCCTTCCCGCAACGCCGGAAGCGCTTGCCACGGCGCTTGACGGGATTGCGCTCAACAAGGTGCATCTGCGCATCGATGTTCACCCGCAAAGCCGCATGTCTGTGGATTGGTTGATTGAACATCTGACGCGCAAATCGATCGACCCGGCCAAGCTCGATATTTCGCTCGGCATCGATCCCGCCGCAAGTTTCGGGGGAACGGGCCGCTTGCGCATGTCGCTCGAAGCGCTGGCCGCTTCCATGCCGCCCTCGCTGGCGCATTTTTTCGATATGGGCATTCCGGCGATCCTGATCGAAGCCGATGGTCGCGTTTACCACAATGCGGGGGCCAGCGAAGCGCAGGAACTCGGCGCCATACTGGCCGCCGCAGTGTCGCATTTGCGGATGATCGAGGCCAACCGCCAACCCTTGCAGCACACAGTACCTTATCTTGGCTTTGCCTTGTCGGTGGATCAGGACCAGCTTTTGTCGATCGCCAAGATCCGCGCTTTGCGCAGGCTTTGGGCGCGCGTGCAAGAACTGTCGAAGGTTACGCCGCGTCCTGCCAGAATTCATGCCGAAACGTCGTATCGCATGATGGCCTTCAAGGATTGCGAAACCAATATTCTGCGCACCACGATCGCCACGTTTGCCGCAGCCGTCGGCGGTGCCGACAGCCTGTCCATTCTCCCGCATACGATCAGCCATGGTCTGCCTGAGGCCTTCGCCCGCCGGGTGGCGCGCAACACGCAACTGGTGCTGGCTGGCGAAAGCCGGCTCGATTTCGTGGCTGATCCGGCTGCCGGTTCGGGCGTCATCGAAACGCTGACCGATCAGCTTTGCGAGCGTGCCTGGGCCGAGTTTCAGGCTTTGGAAAGCGAAGGCGGCATCCTCAAAAGCCTGCAGGACGGCAAGTTGCAGGCGCGCATCAAGCAAACCGCTGACGAGCGCCAGGTGGCGATCAGGGGCGGCAAGCGCGATGTGATCGGCACCACGCTTTATCCCGTCAAGGTCGAGCGACCGGTTCAGATCATTCGCGCTGAAACGCGGCCTTTGCCGCAGAATGGTGCGGTGTTCTGCGAAAAGCTCGCGCCTTTGTTTTTGGACAGGATCGCGGGGAACCCAGCATGATCCCGGATTTCAGCAGGCTCGATTGGGCCGCACCGAAGGCTGACCTCACCCGTGTGAAGGGTGGAGCCTGGACGACGCCGGAAGGCATCGAGGTCAAGCGCGGTTATCAAGCCGAAGACATTGCGCGCCTGTCATATCTCGACACAGTGCCAGGCATCGCGCCCTATATTCGCGGCCCCTACCCGACGATGTATGTCCAGCAGCCGTGGACGGTTCGGCAATATGCCGGTTTCTCGACCGCAGAAGAATCCAACGCCTTTTATCGGCGCAATCTTGCCGCCGGCCAGAAAGGGCTTTCGGTTGCCTTCGATCTTGCAACCCACCGGGGCTATGACAGCGATCATCCGCGCGTTGCTGGCGATGTCGGCATGGCAGGCGTGGCGATCGACTCCATCCTCGACATGCGCCAGCTGTTTGATGGCATCCCGCTCGACAAGATGTCGGTGTCGATGACGATGAACGGCGCCGTGCTGCCGATCATGGCGCTTTATATCGTTGCCGCAGAAGAACAGGGCGTTGCGCAAAAAGACCTGTCGGGGACCATCCAGAACGACATTCTCAAGGAGTTCATGGTCCGCAACACCTATATCTACCCGCCCAAGCCATCTCTGAGGATCATTTCGGATATCTTCGCCTATACGTCGAAGAACATGCCGAAATTCAATTCCATCTCGATTTCCGGCTATCATATGCAGGAAGCGGGTGCGACGGCCGATCTGGAACTCGCCTACACGATCGCCGACGGCATCGAATATGCCCGCGCAGGTGTTGCCGCCGGCCTCGATATCGATCTTTTCGCGCCGCGCCTGTCCTTCTTCTGGGCAATCGGCATGAACTTCTTCATGGAAGTCGCCAAGATGCGCGCCGCACGGCTCATCTGGGCCGCGCTGATGCAGAAGAACTTCTCACCGAATGACCAGCGCTCTTTGTCCCTGCGCACGCATTGCCAGACATCCGGCTGGTCGCTGACGGCGCAGGATCCTTACAACAATATCATGCGCACCATGATCGAGGCGATGGCGGCCACGCAAGGACATACCCAGTCGCTGCACACCAATGCTTTCGACGAAGCTCTTGCGCTGCCCACCGATCATTCCGCCCGCATCGCGCGCAATACGCAGCTTCTTCTGCAAAAAGAGTCCGGCACCACCCGCGTCATCGATCCGTGGGGTGGTTCCGTTTATGTCGAACGCCTGACCCATGAGCTTGCCACCAAGGCGCTCGCCCATATCGAGGAAGTCGAAACGTTGGGTGGCATGGCGGCGGCGGTCGAAAAAGGCATTCCGAAACTGCGCATCGAGGAAGCCGCCGCCCGCACACAGGCCCGCATCGATTCCGGCGTCCAGCCGCTTGTCGGCGTCAATGTCTTCCAGCCCGAAACCGACATCGAGGTCGATGTTCTCAAGATCGACAATGCCGAAGTCCGCGCGCGCCAGCTTTCCAAGCTTCAACAATTGAAGGGCACGCGCGACGTCAACGCCGTGGAAAGCGCGCTGGCTGATCTGGAGAAAGCCGGCCAGGGCGATGGCAATCTGCTGGAATTCGCCGTGCGCGCCGCCCGCGCCAAGGCGACCGTTGGCGAAATCTCGCTCGCTTTGGAAAAGAGTTTCGGTCGGCATGCCGCGACGGTTCAGACCATTTCCGGCGTGTACAAGAAGGAAATCGGCCAGAACCCGATCGTTGACCGCGTCCAGTCCAAGGTCGAGCGCTTCGAAAAGAAGAATGGCGAGAAGCCGCGCATTCTGGTCGCCAAGATGGGCCAGGATGGGCACGATCGCGGCCAGAAGGTGATCGCCACGGCATTCGCCGATCTTGGGTTCGACGTCACGGTCGGCGCGATGTTCCAGACGCCGGAAGAGATCGCCAAGCTCGCCGCCGAAAACGATGTTCACATCGTCGGCGCGTCGTCACTGGCAGCAGGCCATCTCACGCTGATCCCGGAATTGCGCGAAGCTCTCCATCGGCTGAACCGCGAGGATATCATCATCGTGGCCGGCGGCGTCATCCCACCGCAGGATTTCGACGCGGTGCGGCAAGCCGGTGCCAGCGAAATCTTCCCGCCCGGCACCGTGATCCCGGAAGCCGCGGACCGTTTGATGGACAGCCTGCTGGCTTGAGTTGTAACAGATGTTGCAACTCACTGAGATCCACGTTATACAGACGTTATAACTTCGGCTGTCAGGAGCGAGGACATGAATATTACGGTTCGCAAGATTGGGAATTCCGAAGGCGTCATCCTGCCGAAGGAGATGCTTGAGCATCTGAATGTTCATGCCGGAGATACTTTGGCGGTCGTTCAGGAGCAGGGAGAACTGCGCCTTCGCCGGCTCGAAGATGACCCGGAAGAGTTCGAGCGCAAGATGAGGATCGCGCGCGAGCGGATGCGCAAATATGAGACAGCTTATCGCGCGCTCGCGAAATGATCGCGTTTCACGATCGCCAGTTTATCGAAACCATGCATGCCGAGCAGCTTCGCCTCCATGGCGGAGCGGCCGGGCTGCGCGATGAGGGCATGCTGGAGTCGGCACTCGCAAGACCTTTGCAGAAAGCGGCTTATGGTGCACCGGACCTGTTCGAATTGGCCGCTGCTTACCTGTTTGGACTGGTGAAAAACCATCCCTTTGTCGACGGCAACAAGCGCATTGCGCTGGCTGCTGCCGACACGTTCCTTGTGTTCAATGGCGAAAGCATAGAAACGACGTCCGAGGACCTTGTCCAACTCGTCCTGCTGACTGCCGATGGCACGATCAGCGAAGAGGGGGGCGCAGGCTTTTTGCGTGATGTGTGTCAGCCCTACGGCTGACGACCTCACCCCAGCCCGACGATTTCCCATTCGCGGCCATTCACGACAGCCGTATCGCCCACACCTTTGCCAAACAGCGCCTGCGCCATTGGCGAGA
>JAFAGL010000302.1 GCA_023422735.1 Pseudomonadota bacterium | reverse complement strand
GCCATAAAGTGACCGCCGTTGAGGTCCAGGCGGACCCCGGTGACGAACCCTGCCGAATCCGACGCCAGATAGGAAACGGCGACTGCGACATCATCCGGCGTACCTATGCGGCCAACAGGAATGACGCTCACATAGCGGTTGTTGACTTCGCTACCTGCCCCCGACGCCATGGGCGTGTCAATGCGGCCTGGCGCGATGCAATTGGCGATGATCCCGAAATTGCCGAACTCACCCGCAAGCGTGCGCGTGAAGCCTGTGTAGGCAAGACCCCGCGCAGGCGATTCGGTCGTGCCGCTTTGGAGACGTTGCTGCACTGCAGTCTATGTCTAGAAATGGGCTTGACCAAGGGTCGGCCTGTTGCGCAATGTCAGGCTTCAAAAAAAGAACCTGAAGGGGAACATCATGCGCTTTGCTTCTTCCATGGGCGCCGCCATCATGCTGGCGCTGTCGGGCACTTCCGGCGCTTTCGCGCAATCTGTCGATGTCAATGTCGGCCTGTCCGGCTGGACCGGTTTCGCGCCGCTGACACTCGCCAAGGAGGCCGGCATTTTCGAGAAAAACGGCCTCAACGTCACCTTGAATAAAATCCCGCAGGCGAGCCGCCATCTGGCGATGGCATCCGGCGACATCCAGTGTGCGGCAACCACCGTGGAAACCTGGATCGTGTGGAACGCCAACGGCGTGGAATCGACCCAGATCTTCCAGCTCGACAAATCGCATGGCGCCGATGGCATCGCCGTGCGCAACGAAGTGGAAAAGGTCGAAGATCTGAAAGGCAAGTCGGTTGCAGCATCAGCACCCGGCACCTCGCCTTATTTCTTCCTTGCCTGGATTTTGCACCAGAACGGCTTGTCGATGCGCGATGTGCGCGTGGTCAATCTCGAGCCCGGGCCGGCCGCGCAGGCTTTCGTTGCCGGACAAAACGATGCCGCCATGACATATGAGCCCTATCTTTCCACGGTGCGCGATGCGCCCGACAGCGGCAAGATTCTTGGCACGACGCTGGATTATCCTGCCGTGATGGACACGTTCGGCTGCACACCGGCGTTCCTGAAGGAAAATCCGGAAGCGGCGAAGGCGCTTGCCAACAGCTATTTCGAAGCGCTCGACATGATCAAGGCCGATCAAGGGAAAGCCTATGAGATCATGGGCGCGGATGTGAACCAGACTGGCGAAGCCTTCGGCAATTCGGCCAAATATCTGGAATGGCAGGACCGCGCGGCCAACAAGACTTTCTTTGATGGGGAATGGCATGAATTTTCCGAACAGGCGGCCGATCTGCTTCTGGAAATCGGCGTGATCCGTTCCAAGCCGGAGCTTGATGGACTGGCGGATCCAAGCTTTATCGGCGAATAAAATCGACCTACGCAACCGCGGCAATCCAGGCCGCTGTTGCGTGGAACGCTCATCGAGGTTCTGGCCATGCGCCCATTTCAACCCGTGCAACCGTCGACGCGTCTTGCACTGGGGATCGGCTTTTTCGTCCTGTTTGTCGGGGTGTGGTCGATTTTCACATTCGGCGGCTTCATTCCGCGCAACTTCCTGGTCGATCCGCTCACCATGCTTGGCGACGGCTGGTATCTGCTGACGCAACGCGATTTCCTGTTCGATATCGGGATGACGGTGTGGCGCGTGGTCGGCGGGTTCGTGATCGCGGCGGGGATCGGCGTGCCGATCGGCATCGCCATGGGCACCTACAAACCGATCGAGGCCCTGCTTGAACCCTTCGTTTCCTTTGCCCGCTATCTGCCGGCTTCGGCATTCGTGCCATTGCTGATCTTGTGGGCCGGTATCGGTGAAGCGCAGAAGCTTTCCGTGATCTTTCTCGGCGTGTTCTTTCACATCATCCTGATGGTGGCCGGTATCGTTGCCGGAACGCGACGCGACCTCGTGGAAGCGGCTTACACGCTGGGCGCCGGCGACCGCGGTGTGGTGCGGGGCGTGCTTTTGCCTTCCAGCGCGCCCGACATCGCCGAAATCCTTCGGCTCGTTCTGGGATGGGCCTGGACCTATGTCATTGTCGCCGAACTGATCGGCGCATCATCGGGCATCGGCTACATGATCATCAATTCGCAATCCTTGATGGCGACCGGGCAGATCATCTTCGGCATTATCGTGATCGGCCTGATCGGGCTCGTATCGGATTTCCTGTTCAAGACGATCAACCGTCGCTTGTTTGCCTGGAGGTTTGCGTGAGCGAACTGACCATCGAAAATCTCGGCCGCATCTTTCCGGGCGTGAAGGGCGGGCAGCCCACGGTCGCCTTGCAGCCGACCGATCTTGTCGTGCCGTCGAATGATTTCGTGACGATCCTCGGCCCTTCGGGCTGTGGCAAATCCACCTTGCTGCGGATTATCGCCGGGCTCGATACGCCGACAAGCGGCCGGGTGACGCTGGACGGCGTGCAGATATCCGGTCCCGGCCCAGATCGCGGCATGGTGTTCCAGTCTTATACGCTGTTTCCGTGGCTGACCGTGGAAGACAATATCGCCTTCGGTTTGCGCGAAAAACGCGTTGCGGCAAATGAGCGGCGCGAGATCGTGGCGTCTTATATCGACAAGGTCGGATTGCGCGGTTTCGAAAAGCACTGGCCCAAACAGCTGTCCGGCGGCATGCAGCAGCGCACCGCGATCGCGCGCGCTTTGGCCAACGATCCGAAGATTCTGCTTTTGGACGAACCGTTCGGTGCGCTCGACAATCAAACGCGCGGCCTGATGCAGGAATTGCTACTCGGTATATGGGAACGCGAACACAAGATGGTGTTGTTCGTGACGCATGATATCGAAGAAGCGATCTTCGTCGGCTCAAGAGTGGTGACCATGTCGGCCCGGCCAGGACGCATCAAGTCCATCCTGCCCGTCGAACTTCCGCATCCGCGCGATTACAAGATCAAGTCGAGCCCGGAATTCAGCCAGCTGCGGGCGCAGCTGACGGAAGAAATCCGCTCAGAAGCCATTCTGGCCGACCGGGGCCACTGATCCGCTCCGCACCTCCCGTCACGCGACGGGACGAAACCTGACATTGACATTCAAGATGAAGTTCGAGCATTTCGGCCGGACTGAATTGCTTGAAAGGAGTGGCTGGCCGATCATGGCGCGCGAGCTTACCAAAACGCTTTTGCCTGGCGTTGCTACTCGCCGTGCGGTGCTGGGCGGCCTTGCAGCCTGCGCGGTGGCGCCGCGCGCTTTTGCACAGGACGCGCCGATCCGCATCAAGCACGCCTTCGGCGAGGCGGTGCTGAAAGAGCCGGCGGAACGGGTCGTTTCGCTGGGCTTCACGACCCATGACACGCTGTTGGCGCTGGGCGTCGTGCCGATCGCCACGCGCTATTGGTTTGGCGACATGCCTTACGGTGTCTGGCCCTGGGCGCAGGACAAGCTCGCCGACGCCAAGCCGACCATGCTGTCGGGCGAAGTTTCCATGGAAAAGGTCGCCGCCCTGCAACCGGACCTGATCGTTTCGATCGGTTCGGGCATATCGCAGGCGGAATACGGCGTGCTGTCCCAGATCGCGCCCACCTTGATGCAGCCCGAAGGGATGGGGACTTACGAAACGCGCTGGGCGGCTCTTGCGCGCATCATCGGACAAGCGGTCGGCAAGTCGGATCTGGCCGAAACACTGATCGAGCAAACGCAGGCCAAATTCCGCGAGGCACAAGACCGGCACCCCGACTGGAAAGGCAGAAAGGCTGTGGCAGCCTATCACAATGCGGGGGAAACGGGTGGTTTCACCAGCACGGATACGCGCGGCAATTTCCTGGTCGAACTTGGCTTTGCGCCATCGGACACAATCAATCAGCTTGGAAAGAACAGCTTTTACGCCGGCCTGTCGCCGGAAGATCTGAGCGCGCTTGATGCCGATCTTCTTGTTTGGGTGTCCTCCTTCGATTCCGTGCCGGATCTGGTTGCCTTGCCCATGCGCAAGCTTTTGAAAGCGCATAAGGAAGGTCGCGAAGTGTTTGCCAGCACCACAACGGCGGCGGCTTTGTCGTTTGGCAGCATCTTGTCTTTGCCTTATGCCTTGTCTCAGCTTGAAGCCGACTTTGTGGCCGCGCTGGACGGCGATCCGGCAACCCCGGTCGCCTCCTCGGTTGCTGCCGGGATCGCGCCTTGAGGAAAGCCGCGGCGCTGATGGCGCTGCTTTTGATCGCGTGTTTTTTCACTTTGTGCCTCGGTGTCGGCAATGCCGGGCCAGCCGATCTTTGGTCTGTTCTCCTGGATTATGATGCGGCCAACCCGGCACATCTGACGATCGGCGCGATCCGATTTCCGCGTTTGATGGCGGGGCTGATTGCCGGCGCGTCGCTCGGCATGGCGGGATCGGGGATGCAGGCGCTGACGCGCAACCCGCTGGCGGATCCGGGCATTCTCGGCGTCGGCTCGGGCGCTGCCTTTTCGATTGTGCTGGGCGCGCTTCTTCTGGGCCAGGCCGATACGGGCGTGGTGTCAGCTTTGGCCTTTCCGGGTGCTGCGATTGCAGCAGGTCTCGTTTTTGCGCTTGGCGGCGGATTGCGCGGCGATGTCGGCCCCGTGCGGTTGACGCTGGCGGGCGCGGCCATGCACGCGCTGTTGTTGTCACTGGTTTCGGCGATCGTGCTGACGCGCAGCGATTCGCTTGATGTTTACCGCTTCTGGGTCACCGGCTCGCTGGCTCAGGCCGGTGAGCGACCATTGCTGGCAATGGGGCTTGTGGCCGTGTTCGCTGGAGTGCTGGCGCTTGTTCTGGCGCCGATCATCGAAACGCTTTCGCTTGGAACGACGCTGGCGCGCGGTCTCGGCACGCGACTCGTGCAGGCGCAAGCGGGCGCGTTGACGGTGGTGACGCTTTTAACCGGAGCCGCAGTCGCGGTGGCCGGTCCGATCGCCTTTCTCGGATTGATGGTGCCGCCCCTGGCGCGGCGGCTCGCCGGGCACAATCTGCGCATGGAAATGCTCGCATCGGGTGTGTTGGGCGCGTCGATCCTGTTGTTTGCAGATACGTTCGGACGCTTGCTGATCGCGCCGGCTGAAATTCGCGTCGGCATCATGACCGCCATGATCGGCGGGCCGGTCTTCGTCTGGATCGCGCGCGGCCTGCAACGGGAGCATCACGCGTGAAGGGATGGCTGCTCCTCGTGATCCTGCTTTCGGGCGCGGCGCTGGCCGGCTTGATGGTAGGCGAGGTTCTGATCGGGCCTTCCGCCTTGTGGGTGGGCTTCTGGTCGAACGAGGGACCGGGCGCGCTGACGATCCGGGTCTTGCGCGGCCCGCGTATCGCCACGGCGCTGGGTGCTGGCTGCTTGCTTGGCTTGTCCGGTGCGCTATTGCAGAACCTGTTGCGCAATCCGCTGGCTGCGCCGGATGTGCTTGGGTTCAATTCCGGGGCAGGGCTGGCCGTCATTCTCTCGGTGTCCCTTGGGTTCAGCCTTCCCATGCCGCTGGTTTCGGCGATTGGCGGGTTGCTTGCCGCCCTGGCGATGGTGATGCTCGCTTATCGCCCCGGCCATGCCACCTCGACATTGACCCTGATTCTGGTCGGTTTGGGCGTGGGCTTTACCACCGGCGCATTCGGATCCTTCCTGCTTTTGACCATGCCCGCCACAGAAGCGGCGGAAGCGCAGCGCTGGCTGACCGGCTCCCTGGCAGCGCGCGATTGGGGCCATGTCATGCAGGTCTGGTTGATGGGTGCATGTCTGGTTGTTTTCCTGGTTGCGCAGATCCCTTCCTTGAAGCTGCTGGAACTCGGATCCGATCTGGCAGCAGGGCTCGGCCTGCGTGTTGAAGGCGCGCGTTGGGCGCTTTTGGCCACGGCCGTGCTTTTGGCCGCAACCGCCGTGGCGGTGGTGGGGCCGGTTCCCTTTGTTGCGCTGATGGCGCCGCCCCTGGGCATTGCACTCACCGGTGCGCGCTATCCGTTTGCGAGGCTTGTGGCGGCGGGCTGTGCAGGGGCCTTGATCTGTGTCGCTTCCGACCTTGCGGCGCGCGTGGCGATCCCCGGCTTGCAATTGCCGATCGGAGTCATGACCGGAATTCTTGGCGCACCGTATCTGTTGTGGCGATTGTCACGCGAAATGGAAAAGGGCGAGTTGTGAGCGAGATGCAACTGAGCACCGAAGACCTGACCCTCGGTTATCGCGACCGCACGGTGATCGACCATTTGTCGCTCGATCTTCCAGCGGGCCGCATGACCTCTATTCTCGGGCCGAACGGATGCGGCAAGTCGACGCTTTTGAAAGCCATGGCGCGGTTGATTGCGCCTTCAAGCGGTGCGGTTCTGCTGGATGGCGAGAATGTGCACCATGCCAATACGCGCGGGCTTGCGCGCAAGATCGCGATCCTCCCGCAATCGCCTTTGGCGCCCGAAGGCATTTCCGTCAGCGAACTCGTGCGTCGCGGACGCGCGCCGTGGCGCGGTTTTCTCGCGCCCTGGACGCGCGAAGACGAGGAAATCTGCGGCGATGCCCTGCAAGCCGTTGCCATGACCGACAATGCCGAACGGGCGCTTGACGAGCTTTCTGGCGGGCAAAAACAGCGCGCCTGGATCGCGCTGGCGCTGGCACAGGCAACGCCGATCCTGCTGCTCGACGAACCCACGACCTGGCTCGACCTGCCGCACCAGATCGAGGTGCTGACGCTGTTGCGGCGACGCAATCTGGAAGCAGGCACCACGGTGATCAGCGTTTTGCATGACCTGAACCTCGCTGCCCGCTTCTCCGATCACCTTATCCTGCTTGGCAAGCATGGGCTGGTGGCAAGTGGTGCGCCGGCGCAGGTTTTGACAACCGACAATCTGCTTCAGGCCTTCGATCTGCGCGCCACGATCATTCCCGATCCTGTCACAAACGGGCCGCTGGTCATCCCGCTTTGAATGAGTAGCTTTAACGCTCGCCCAAAAGCACCGGATCGACTGATTCAGCGCGTTTGAGTGCGCGCAGCGAAAAGGTCGAGCGCGTTTGGCGAATATTGCCGATCTTGTAGAGATGCTGGCGCAGGAAGCGCTCGTAATCAGCCGTATCGGCCACCGCCACCTTGACCAGATAATCATATTCGCCGGTCACGAGATTGGCTTCGAGCACTTCCGGGATACGCAAAAGCGCCTGACCGAAGCGCTCAAGAACTTCCTCCTCATGCCGGTCGAGCGTGATTTCCACGAACACCACATCGCGCAGGCCAAGTGCGCTGTTGTCGACAACTGCGGTATAGCGTTCGATCACGCCATCGGCCTCTAGTCGCTTGACGCGGTTCCAGCAGGGCGAGGGTGACAGCCCCACCATGGAAGACAGATCGCTGTTGGTCAGCCGTCCATCTTTCATGAGCGCTGACAGAATCCGGCGATCGGTGGCGTCAATCGAGTTGCGGCGCAAGCGTTTGGTCCGTGCAGAAGCTTCTTCCATGGCTTCGGTTTAAGCGAGAAGATCATTTCGTGCCAGAGCTGGTTCGCCAGTTGAAAAAGAAAGTTCGCGATGGATCGCCGGATTAGGATCGATCCCTATGCTGGGAGGACAGCTTTGACATCACATCCGCTCGAAGCCCGCGATGCAGTGACCTATGTTTGGAAAACGAGCTGCTTTGTGAACGGGTCCGCTCAAATGGGAGGTTTTGCCTGTGAGTGATTACGCACCGCTTTCGCTTCATGTTCCAGCGCCGCCTTCGCGTGAGGAAAACGCGCCGGTCGATCCATCGCGCTTGTCACCTGCCGGCGCGGTGCGCAAGCCGCCGCTGGAAGTGGACCCGATGGAAATTCACGACCTCGCTTATTCGCTGATCCGTGTTCTGGACGATGATGGCGAGGCGAAAGGCGAATGGGCGCCGGACCTTTCTGCCGATCTGTTGCGAAAGGGTTTGCGCAACATGATGAAGACGCGCGCTTATGATGCGCGCATGATGCGTTTGCAGCGCCAGGGCCTGACCTCGTTTTACATGCAGTGCACCGGCGAGGAGGCCGTCGCCTGCGCCTTCCAGTCGGCGCTTGAAAAAGGCGATATGAATTTTCCGACCTATCGCCAGCAGGGCCTGTTGATCGCGCAGGACTGGCCCTTGGTCGATATGATCA
>JAFAGL010000286.1 GCA_023422735.1 Pseudomonadota bacterium | reverse complement strand
CCATGTGGTGATGCCACCGATCCCGGAAATCGGCAAACCATGCGTTTCGCGATCGCGGGCGATCTCGGCCACCATGTTCAGGGCGATCGGCTTGACGGCCGGGCCGCAATACCCGCCATGGCTGCCTCGCCCGTCGATGGTCGGTTCCGGCGCGAAGGAATCAAGATTGACCGACGTGATCGAATTGATCGTGTTGATCAACGAAACGGCGTCGGTGCCACCGGCCTTGGCCGCACGCGCGGGCTTGCGGATATCCGTGATGTTCGGTGTCAGCTTGGTGATCACCGGCATGCGCGTATATTGCTTGCACCAGCGCACCACCATTTCGATATATTCGGGAACCTGCCCGACGGCCGCCCCCATGCCGCGCTCGCTCATGCCGTGCGGACAGCCGAAATTCAGCTCGATGCCGTCCGCTTCGGTTTCCTCCACCAGCGGTAGGATCGCTTTCCAGCTTTCTTCCTCGCAGGGCACCATGATCGAGGCGATCAGCGCGCGGTCCGGCCAATCGCGCTTGACCTGCTTCATTTCCTGAAGATTGAGTTGCAACTGCCTGTCGGTAATGAGCTCAATATTGTTCAAGCCCAGCAAACGGCGATCGGCACCCCATATCGCGCCATAACGCGGGCCGTTGACATTGACGACAGGCGGACCCTCCTCGCCAAGAGTTTTCCAGACAACACCACCCCAGCCAGCCTGGAATGCCCGCACCACGTTATAGGCCTTGTCTGTTGGAGGAGCCGAGGCCAGCCAGAACGGGTTGGGCGATTTGATGCCAACGAAGTTGTTGCGAATATCAGCCATGACCCTCTCCTCAAGCGAGTTCGAGATCACTGGAAGCGGCGGATGCCGTTTCCATCAAATGACGATGAATGCTTTCGGCCGCGTCGCGGCCCTGTGCGGTGGCTGAAACGGTGAGGTCTTCGCCCGCCGCCACGCAATCCCCGCCTGCCCACACATTGGAAAGCGAGGTGCGGCCTTCCTCATCCGTGCGGATCTTGCCGCCCTCGAAAGCCGTGGATTGGCCGGAGCCATTCAGCACATCCTTGACGAAGCTTTGCCCGATCGCGCGGAAAACCTGATCGGCTTCGATTACCAGCGTTTCGCCGGTTCCCACCGGCCGATCTCCCTCGATCCCGGTATGTTCGAGCTCGATTGCAGTGACCCGTCCATCGCGGGCGACAATGCGCCTGGGCTGAACCCAGTGCCGGATCACCACGCCGTTGCTGGTGGCCAGATCCTGTTCATATTCCGACGCGTTCATCTGCTCCTTGCCGCGTCGATAAGCGATCGTCACCTCTTCTGCGCCAAGCAGTTTCGACTGCACTGCGGCATCGACTGCCGTCATGCCGCCGCCGATCACGACCACACGCCGGCCGACCTTGATGTCATCCTTGGTTTCGGATTGGCGAAGGCGGGAAATGAAATCGACCGCGTTTTCCGTGCCTTGCGCATCCTCGCCTTCCGTGCGCAGCGCATTCACACCTGACAATCCCATGCCAAGAAAGACGGCGTCGAAATCGCCGCTCAGTTCCGAAAGCGAGAAATCGCGGCCCAGCATGCGCTCGTTCAGGATCTCGATGCCGCCGATGCCCAGCACATAATCGACCTCGGCCTGCGCGAAATTGTTTGTGCTCTTATAGGCTGCGATCCCATATTCATTGAGCCCGCCGGGCTTGGGTCGCGCCTCGAAAATCGTCACCGAATGGCCGTGCATGGAAAGCCTATGCGCAGCCGCAAGACCTGCCGGACCTGCTCCCACCACAGCGATCCTTTTTCCAGTGGACGGCGCACGATGGTAGAACTGCTTGTCCTGCCGCATCGCCGCATCAGTGGCATAGCGCTGCAACTGGCCGATCTTGACCGGCTTGCCTTCAGCCACTTCGCGCACACAGACTTCTTCGCAAAGCGTTTCAGTCGGGCAAACGCGAGCGCACATGCCGCCCATGATGTTCTGATCGAAGATCGTCTTGGCCGCGCCGATTTCATTGCCCGTGGAAATCTGGCGGATGAAAAGCGGTATGTCGATCGAGGTCGGACATGCCTGCATGCAGGGCGCATCGTAGCAGAAATAGCAGCGGTCGCTTTCAACGAGCGCTTCATGGTGATCAAGTGGAGGATGAAGATCCGAAAAATTCTCGGCAATCCGGGCCGGCGTCAGCCGGTGATCCGTGATGCCTTCCTGCGAAAGGCGAGCGTCCATCGATGTTCCCCGTAGCTGGCTTTTATGCTGGCTTTTGACGAACGCTAGCACGTCCAAAATTTTTATCAACCGGTCAAAAAACTGAAATCTATGATGTGAATAACAGGACCGGAAGGCTCAACTTTTTGACGCCTGTCTCTTGTCTGAACGTGACACTTTCCCGATAAGCCGGAATATCGCAGTGCAAGGAGGGTTTTTTGCATGCAGCAGGCAGCTTCAACGGCCGGCATTCAGCCGATCAAGGTCAAGCGGTGGCCAAGCGAAATACCGCTTCGCATCGTCATTATCATTGTTTCCGTCCTTCTTTGGGTCGGCATCATTTTCGGCACGATGGGGATCGGGCTGGTTTATGCCATCCTGATCGGCCTGTTCCTGTTCTTCATTCATGTCGGACTGATCATGCATCTGCGCGGCAGCGCGATCCAACTTGGACCCGACCAGTTTCCCGAAATCCATAACCGGGTTGTCGAGCTGGCGGCCAAGGCCGGTTTGAAGAAAACGCCGGACGCCTATATTCTCCAAGCCGATGGTGGCCTGAACGCCTTTGCCACGAAGTTCTTCCGCGGCCGCATCATCACGCTTTATTCGGATCTGCTGGAAGCCTGTGGCGATGACACCGCCGCACGCGACATGATCATTGGTCACGAACTCGGTCATCTGCGCTCCGGCCATCTGGACTGGCAGCTTCTGACCGCGCCGGGCCGCTTTATCCCGTTTCTTGGATCAGCCTATTCGCGCGCCTGCGAATATACATGCGATCGGTGGGGCGCGGCCCTGAGCGGTGATATGGAAGGCGCGCGTCGCGGCCTGCTGATCCTGGCGGCGGGTCCTGCTCACAGCAAGCGCGTCAATGTCAGCGCCTACATTGCACAACAAGAAAAACTCAATACCGGCTGGATGACGCTTGGCCGCTGGCTGGCGCTTTACCCGCCACTTTCGGCGCGTGTCGATGTCTTGTCGACGGATATCGGACACAGACCTTTCAGCTCCTGGAAAGGACCGCTGCGGGCTTTGGCCATTCTTGCGTCCTTCGTGGTTGTGCCGGCTGCGATCGGGATTGCGCTGCCGTTCCTCGTCCAACCGCTTTTGCGTGATCTGGGAATAATCAGCTCTGATCTCGGCACACTGGTCGAGCCGCAAAACCAGAATCCAAACAGCGATCCCGCCTTGAACCCGTCCACCTATGGCTCGGTTGACGAAATGCCGCCAGCCACACCGGCGCCGACATTCTCAGACACAAGGCTGAACGAGCTTTCGCAGCAATGCGGTGCGGGTGACATGCAGGCATGCGACGATCTTTACAACGAGTCGGACTACGGCAGCCCGGAAGAAGACTATGGCAATACCTGCGGTGGTCGCCTTCCCGACAACGCGCTGGAATGCACAGCACTCGTTCCGCAATAAGCGGCTGAAACGACATCGGGGCGGTCGCCAGGCCGCCCCGATGAATCCGGATGATTGATAAAGTAAAACGCTATTCGAGCCCCGCCTTTGCGCGCAGGGCATCGATCCGTTTGGAAGCTTCGGCCTTGCTCAAATCATCGGCATAAGCATCGGCATCGTCGGTCTGCTCGGACAAGGTCTTGAGGTAGGAACGCTGCGCGCCGGTCATGGGCTCATCGCCCGTCACCCAATCCTGCGGATCCTTTTCCGCATTATCCACCGGATGGTTTTTGGGATTCTGTTCGCTGTCGGACATCAAAACGACCTTTCATTGGACAGGAACAATGCGCGAACATGCGCAATGTTCCCGGTCATGTCGCTCAGTCCTCGATGCCCAGCGCGCGCCGTGCTTCCGCCGGTGACGAAAATTCCTGTTCCCGTGTTCCGGCGATCCCGTCTGGACGCGTGCGTTCGCTCGGAGGATGTTTCGGAGCCGATGCCGGCGCAACTTCCGCACTGGCGGCCTGTCGTCCCTCTCCTGCTTCCGTCTGCAGCTTTTCAGGAGAACTCTCGCCCGGAATTTCCGACATTTCCCGTGAGCCGTGGACAGGGATCATCGCCCGATCACGATCAGCCTCGGCAGGGGTCGTCACGGAAATGTCCCCCTCGTTCAAAGGTTCTTCCTCAGCTCTGACAGGCAGGACATGGGTGCCATCCGGTGGAGAAATTGCCGGGTCGTCATGATCGACAAGAGGCTTGGCATCGAAGCTGATGACGGGCTCCATTTTTGCGAGTTCCGCATCGGAAAGCCAGCAAAGGCTGTGATGGCCGTCGCCGAGATCGCGCAAGGGCGGAACTTCCCTTTCGCATTTTCCATCTGGAACGAGATGCTTGTATCGGCAGCGCGTTTGAAAGGGGCAGCCGGTCGGTGGATTCATGGCCGATGGGATATCGCCTTCCAGCACGATGTGCTTTTTGACCACGCTGGTGTCTGCGATCGGGATCGCCGATAGCAGGGCCTCGGTATAAGGATGATATGGAGGGGCGAAAATCTGGTCGGTGGTGCCCTGCTCCACGATATAACCGAGATACATCACCACCACACGATCGGCGATATACCGCACCACGGAAAGATCGTGACTGATAAACAGCATCGTCGTTTTCGACTCGCGCTGAATATCCATCAAAAGCTCGGTGACAGCCGCCTGCACTGAAACGTCGAGCGCCGAAACGGGCTCGTCGGCCACCACGACCTTGGCCTTTCCAGCAAAAGCACGCGCAACGCCGATGCGTTGCTTTTGTCCGCCCGAAAGCTGGCGGGGCTTGCGGGTCGCAAACGCGCGCGGCAATTTCACGAGATCGAGAAGTTCCAGCATGCGCTGGCGCCGGTCAGCGACAGTTTTTCCCACCCCGAACTTTTCCAGCGTGCGAATGATCTGCGATCCCACCGAATGGCTGGGATTGAGCGTATCGAACGGATTCTGGAACACCATCTGGATGGATGAGATCGTATCGACGTTGCGATCTTCCACTGCACTGGACTGGATCGGCTTGTTCGACAACAGGACTTCGCCCGATGTCGCGGTTTCAAGCCCGAGCAAAACCTTGGCGAGCGTGGATTTGCCGCAACCGCTTTCACCGACAATGGCGACCGTTTCGCTTTCGCGCGCTTCAAAGGAAATGGTTTCGTTGGCTTTCACCGTACGCGTTTCGGCTGCACCGAAAATCGCATTGGCTGCGACCTGATAATGCTTTTTCAGATTGTCGATCTTCAAAACAGGCGCGCCCGGCACCACAGCCGGCTTGTCGGTTTTGGCACCTTCGGGGATCGACAGCCAGTCGATCTGATCGAACCGGATGCAACGACTGGCATGCCCTGTCCGGTCCGGCACGTCGATCATCGGGATTTCTGCGACATCGCAGACACCCTCGACGAAATGGTGGCAGCGCGGACCGAAATTGCAGCCCTTCGGCCGCTCATGCGGCAATGGCAATTGCCCTGGAATGGCGATCAGCGGACGTGAATTCTTATCGGCGCCGGGCAAGGGGATCGAGCGAAACAACCCTTGCGTATAAGGGTGCCGCATATGATCGAAAACATCCGTGACGGTGCCGGTTTCCACCGCCTCACCCGAATACATGACCGTGATGCGATCGCAGGTTTCCAGGATCAATCCCAGATTATGCGACACGAAGATCATCGACGTGCCGAACTCCTTGCCGAGCCCTTTCACCAGCTCGACAATGCCGGCTTCCACCGTCACATCCAAAGCCGTGGTCGGCTCATCGAGCAGCAGCAGCGCCGGTTTCGACAACAGCGCCATCGCAATCACGATGCGCTGTTGCTGCCCGCCCGAAAGCTGGTGCGGATAAGAGCGCATCATCCGCTCCGGATCAGGCAGCTTGACCGCGCGCACGGTTTCCAGCGCCCGTTGATAGGCTTCCTTTTTCGAAACCTTGTCATGGATAATCGGCACTTCCATCAGCTGGTCGCCGATCTTCATGGCCGGATTGAGAGATGCCATCGGCTCCTGATAGATCATCGCGATCTTGTTGCCGCGAACCGCGCGCAGTTCCTCCTCGGACATGTCGCCCATGTCCTTGCCCTGGAATTTGATGCGCCCGCCGACGATCTTCCCGACATTCGACAGGTCGCGCATGATGCCGAGCGACACGGTCGATTTTCCGCATCCGCTTTCGCCGACGATCCCCATGGCCTCGCCCGGCATGACGCTGCAGGAAAAGTCCATCACCGCGGGGATTTCGCCCTTGCGGGTGAAGAACGAGATCGAGAGATTTTCGATCTCAAGGATGGGTTTGGCCGTCTCAGCGCTCAGATTGCTGACGTGCTCATTCATCGCCGTTTCCTCAATCTTTCAGGGATTGCTCACGCAGTGCATCGGCAAGCAGATTCAGGCCGAGCACGAAGGACATCAGCGCGACCGTTGGTGGAAGTGCCGGATGGATCTGCGCCCGCAACAAGCGGCTGGCATCCTTGATCGAGGTTCCCCAATCCGGGCTTTCCGGCGCGAGGCCGAGGCCGAAATATCCGAGAGTTCCAAGCAGGATCGTCGTATACCCGATGCGCAAACACGCATCGACGATCAACGGGCCGCGCGCATTGGGGAGGATCTCCCACAACATGATGTACCAGGGGCGCTCGCCACGGGTCTGCGCCGCCGCCACGTAATCGCGCGTCTTGATATCCATGACCAAGCCGCGAACGATGCGGAACACGCCGGGGCTGGAAGCAAAAACAACCGCAACGAAGATGTTCAGCTGATTGGGCGAGATGGAGATGAGGCCAAGCGGATCGGCATCAAACACCAGCCCGGCATAAATCCAGGCGCCGAGGATCAGCGTCAACGCCATCAGCGGATAAAGCCGTTCGGGCCGCGACTTGAAGCGGGTGTAAAACAGCACCAGGAAGAACACGATCGGAAACAGGAAGAACACCGCAGCCAGGCTGTAAGGGATCGGCGTTTCCATGATGCCGGGCGTAACCAGCAGGTAAAACAGCAGGATCACCGGGAAGGCCAGCACCAGATTGGCCAGAAACGACAGGACGCCGTCAATTCGCCCGCCATAATAACCGGCGGGCAGGCCAAGCGTGGTGCCGACCATCAACGCGAAAGCTGTGGCCGCCGGCGCAATGATCAAAACAATCCGGCTGCCGTAAACCATGCGGCTGAACAC
>JAFAGL010000263.1 GCA_023422735.1 Pseudomonadota bacterium | reverse complement strand
AAGATGTGCCGGTCGGACGCAATGAAAAGCGTCAGGCGTTTCGCGAGAGTCTTGAACCGCTGCGTAGCCTTCTGGATCATCAACCATATCTCGGCGGTAACGACCCGCTGTTTTGTGATTATATCGTGTTCGGGGCGCTGCAATGGGCGCGTGTCATTTCTCCTTATGAGTTTCTGGAACGGGATGATCCCGTGTCAGAGTGGTTCCAGCGCTGCTTGCACCTACACGGTGGAGCCGGATTAAGCGTGCCTGCCGCGACCTGAGCAGGGAAAGGCTTGGCAAGGGGAAGGGGGCTCTGTATAGAGCGGCCCACCTTCCGAACATTCAAAAGCAGGACACCAAGACAATGGCGCTAGAGCGTACTTTTTCGATGATCAAGCCGGATGCGACCAAGCGCAATCTGACCGGCGCGATCACCAAAATGCTAGAAGACGCAGGCCTGCGCGTTGTTGCGTCGCGCCGTGTCTGGATGAGCCGTCGTGAGGCAGAAGGCTTCTACGCCGTTCACAAGGATCGTCCTTTCTTCGACGAACTGTGCGAATTCATGTCGTCTGGCCCCACGGTCGTTCAAGTCCTGGAGGGCGAAAACGCTATCGCCAAGAATCGTGAAGTGATGGGAGCAACAAACCCGGCCAACGCTGATGAGGGCACGATCCGCAAGGTTCACGCGCTGTCGATCGGCGAAAACTCCGTGCATGGCTCGGATGCCCCGGAAACCGCTGCTGAAGAAATCGCATACTGGTTCTCGCAAACCGAAGTCGTCGGCTGATCACTTCCGATTGGACGATTAACAAAAGCCCGGCCATCGTGTCGGGCTTTTCACTTTTCAGAAACAGATCGGAACCTAACTGAAGTTCAGCGGCTTCAAGGGACCGATTTCTGATCTCTATCGCTCAAAACTTTCGGTAACTGACCAGCGTCGCATTGCTTCGTCGTCGCTTTCCTTTGCGTCGACCCAGCCACCGTCATGCCCGTCGCTATTGATCAACTTTTTCCAAAATGGCGCTTTCGATTTCAGGAAGTCCATTATGAAGGATGCGCCATCAAATGCGGCTTGTCGATGTGCTGATGCGGTGACAACGAGGACGATGTTCTCCTTCGCCGGGATCCGTCCGTAACGGTGAATGACGGTGACAGCCTGCAAAGGCCAGCGCTCCAACGCGTCACCGACGACCGCGGCAATCGCGCGCTCGGCCATGCCAGGATAGTGTTCGAGTTCCAGAGCGAGTAGCGCGCCGCCATCGTCGCGACATATGCCGCAAAAGGTGACGACCGCACCAATCTGTCCCGTTAGTTTGCGAAGACGATCAATCTCATTCGTAACGTCGAAGTCTTCGCGCTGAATGCGGATCACGGTGGAAGACACGGAATCAGCCTCCCGTCATCGGCGGAAAGAGCCCGATCTCTGAAGCACCGCCGATAGGCTCGTCTTGCTCAACTAACTCGTGATCGAGTGCGACGCGGATGACGTCGGGGTGCTGTAGGGCGTTCGCGTGCATCTCATCCCGCGTTCGCAACCAGTTCAGTAAATCGCGGACCGTACTGACCGTTGAGGGTAAATCCAGCGATTCTTCCCCAAGCCCTACACGCTCACGAACCCACGCGAAGTAAACGAGCTTGACCCGCCTATTCATCAACAATGTGTTTTGCACCTGCGCGGAAATAGTCATATCCCGTATAAAGTGTCACTAGCGCGGAAATCCAGAGCAGAACTATGCCGATCAGCGTGGTGTAAGGCAGAATTTCGTCGCCCGCAGGTCCGGCCAATAGAAATCCTATCGCGAACATTTGCAGTGTGGTTTTCCACTTTGCCAACCGGGTAACCGGTACACTCACCTTCAATGCTGCGAGATATTCCCGCAGTCCCGAAACCAGGATTTCGCGGCATAGAATGATGATCGCAGCCCACAATGTCCATCCCGCGATTGTGCCCTCTGAATCCGCAGCAAGAAGGATCAAACACGTCGATACAAGCAGCTTGTCGGCAATCGGGTCGAGCATCTTGCCGATATTGGAGGTCTGTTGCCAGATCCGTGCCAGGTAGCCGTCAAGATAATCCGTCACGCTCGCGAGAATGAAGAGGCCGAGAGCTGACCAGCGAGCAAAGTCGCTGGACTGCAAACGTCCCTCCACAAAAAAGCACAACACAATGGCTGGTACGGCGAAAATTCTGCCGTAAGTCAGAAGGTTCGGGATATTGAAAGCGCGGCGGCGTGACATGATGGGGCGATTGGCGCCTTAGTTCGGGGAAACACAATGCAAGCGATGTTGCATCAAATGCGGTATAAACGCTGACGGTTCAAGCGCCAGCCGACAATGCTGCTGAGACCAAGGGTCACCCTTTCTCGTGAAAGTGATTATATACCGTGCGGGCAATTGACTCTGAAATGCCGTCGACGGCCATTAAATCCGCCACCGCAGCGCGGCTGACGGCTTTCGCCGTCCCAAAGTGATGAAGTAAGGCGCGCTTGCGCCCGGGGCCGATTCCGGAAACTTCATCGAGCGGGTTGCGAACAAAATCTTTCTTGCGCTTGGTCCGATGCGCGCCGATTGCGAATCGATGCGCTTCGTCACGCAGTCTTTGCAGAAAATAAAGAACAGGGTCACGCACAGGTAGCGTAAAGCTTGGACGGTCGCGCATGATAAAGCGCTCGCGGCCAGCTTCCCGATCCACTCCCTTCGCTACACCAATCGCTATGACGGCCTCGCTGATCCCGAGATCATCGAGAATCTTGCGCACCGCAGTCATCTGCCCTTCACCGCCATCGATCAGGATCACATCCGGCCAAGCGGGCACGCTGTCATCATCCTCGCTGTTGACTTGATCGATCGCCGAGCGGTCAGGAACTCCATGTTCTTTGATCAGGCGACTGAAACGACGTTCCATGACTTCGCGCATCATGCCGAAATCATCACCCGGCGTGATCTCCGTCGACTTTATATTGAATTTTCGATACTGATTCTTGATAAACCCGCCTGGTCCAGCGACGATCATTGCGCCAACCGCGCTCGTTCCCATGATATGCGAGTTATCGTAGACCTCTATTCGGCGTGGTTTTGTTGCAAGGTCGAATACGGTTTGAACTCCTTCCAGCAACCGTGCCTGCGATGAGGTCTCAGCCAACCGACGTCCGAGTGCTTCGCGCGCATTTTGAAGCGCGTGCTGAACCAGCTCCTTTTTCTCGCCGCGCTGCGGGACACTTACATTGATACGTCGCCCCGCAAGCGTTGAAAGCGCTTCCTCCAGCAAGGGTTGCTCGTCCACTTCCTGAGAAAGAAGAATGAGGCGCGGGCAGGGTTTGTCCTCATAAAACTGCGCCAAGAAGGCGCCGAGTACTTCGCCGGGTTCGATCGATGGATCGGCCTTTGGGAAATATGCCCGGTTCCCCCAGTTCTGACCTGTCCGGAAGAAAAAGACCTCGATACAGGTTTGGCCACCCTCGCTGTGAATGGCGAAGACATCCGCTTCTTCCACCGATGACGGATTGATCCCCTGGTGGCTTTGCACATGGCTCAAAGCGCTCAGGCGGTCGCGATAGATCGCGGCCCGCTCGAAATCTAGATCGGCCGAAGCATCCTGCATGGCAGCAGCGATTTGGGATTTTACACTTTGGCTTCGTCCCGACAGGAATGCGCGAGCTTCCGAGACAAGTTCTTTGTAATTGCTTTCGTCAATTTCACCGGTGCACGGCCCGGAGCAGCGCTTGATCTGGTAGAGCAGGCACGGACGCGACCGCGCTTCAAACACGGAATCGGTACATGTTCTCAGTAAGAATGCCCGTTGCAACGCATTGATGGTGCGACCCACTGCTCCGGCTGACGCAAAGGGGCCGAAATAATCGCCTTTACGCGAACGGGCGCCGCGGTGCTTGAAGATACCGGGGGCAGGGTGATCGCCGGTGATAATGATATAGGGAAATGATTTGTCGTCGCGCAGAAGCACATTGAAGCGCGGTCTCAATCGCTTGATGAGATTGGCTTCAAGAAGCAATGCTTCGATTTCTGTTCGCGTGATCACGAATTCCATGGACGCGGTTTCGCGCACCATGCGGCCAATACGGTTCGTGTGATAGCGCCCTTGAGCATAAGCCGTGACGCGTTTTTTCAGATTTCGTGCCTTGCCCACGTAAAGAACATCGCCGGCAGTGTTCATCATTCGATAAACACCCGGCGCGTTGGGCAAGCGTTTTACGAGCATCTGGATGGCCTCGGGGCCTACAAGCCCCGCAGCGTCGCCTCCGGTATCCACCCAGTCGATCTCAGCAATCGGCTTCAAGGAAACGGCGGTCTCTTCGCTGCCGCCATCATCAATCAAACTCTCGTTGTCCTCCTCTCCCGGCATAAAACCAGCAACATCGTTTGATGGACGGTGAGTGACGGATTTGCGCTGACCCGGATTCATTCGGCGATCCCGGCAACATCTGGCGTTTGCCACGCCAGATGTTGTCCGCCATCCAATGCGATCATCTGGCCGGTGACCGAGCGCGCCGACCAAAAGTAGCGGATCGTCGCGCCAAATTCGGACAGATCCGGGCCTCGCCGCAGTAATAATGCACTGACCTGCGATTGAAATGCGGATTCGTCCTGCCGGCTATTCGGCAATGTCGGGCCTGGACCAATCGCATTGACACGGACCTGAGGAGCCAGAGCCTGGGCCAATGTTTGTGTCGCCGTCCACAATGCCGATTTGGAAAGCGTATATGAAAAGAACCGGGGCGTGGGCCGCCATACGCGTTGGTCAATGAGGTTGACGATCAACCCGTCTGCTGCCGGCGTGAGTTGCTTGGCAAACAACCGAGCCAGTTCAACAGGTGCTTTTGTATGAAGCGCAAAATGCGCATCCCAGGTTGACCAATCGAAATCTTCGGCTTCGTCGCTCTCGAAAAGCGACGCGTTGTTGATCAACATGCCGATGGACCCGAAAGCGCTCCGCGCTTGGTCAAAAACACTTTCGAGGGCATTCGCATCGCTGAGATCGGCGACAATCGAAGCGGCTCTTCCACCTTTGTCCGCAATTTCATCGACCAGCGCATCGGCCTCCCCGCGGGAATGAAAACAATGCACCACAACGGGATAACCATGTTCGGCCAAGTCCATTGCAATTGCCCGCCCGATGCGACGAGCGCCGCCGGTGACAAGAGTGACGGGCAATGTATCTGTCATATCAGAACACCTTGGAAAATGGGGAATGATCGGGGGTCCAGTCAGCGACGACACTACACACCCTATATAGTCCTTAGTCGGAATTCACCAAACGCTAACCATAGCTATCGCCAAATTCCTAAACGTAAGAAATCATTAAGGAATTAACCGATCTGTGACCATAGCGCAACATCACTTTTCTGCCGTAATTCTGCCAGCGAAACTCCGTTTTTGAGGGCTTGTTCAGCCGCATTTCGCGCCCATCTTTCAACTCGTAGGGCACAGAGGGCGTTCAAGCGTTGCTCATGTTGCCAACATCAGTTGGAGACGCCCTGAGCGAATCTCTGAGTGCAAGGAGTTTGAGAATGAATTCGATCATCAAGTTTGCGCGCCCCGTTGCCGCACTCGCCGGCGTTGCAGCCGTTTTCGCAGCTGCCTCTTCAGCCCAGGCTGCTGACGTCATCATGGAAGAGCCGCCAGCACCGGTTGCTGTTATGGAAACTGCACCTGTTGCTTCGTGGGCAGGTGGTTATGCAGGTGCCGTTGCATCTTACGGCTTCAGTGGCAAGGCAACTGGCCTTGCTGGCGACGACGTGAAGACGGACGGTTTCGCTGGTTCCGGTTTTGCTGGTTACAACTGGCAGGCTAACAACTTCGTTTACGGTCTTGAAGGCGACATCGGATATAGCGGTGTTGACGGCTCCAACGACGGTAATACTGTGGAAGGCGGCCTGAACGGTTCGGTCCGCGCTCGCATGGGTGTTGCTGCGACTGACAGCATCCTGATCTATGGTACGGCAGGTGGTGCTGCAGAGCGCACCGAAGTATCTAATGTTCTGGGTAGCGATAAAGAAACGCTGCTCGGCTACACGGTTGGTGCTGGTGTTGATGCCAAGCTTACCGATCAGGTGTTCGGCCGTCTGGAATACCGTTACACCGACTACGGTTCGGAAACGTTCAACACGGGCGGTATCGCTCAGGACGTTGACACCCGCGATCACAAGGTCTCGGTTGGTCTTGGTGTGAAGTTCTAAGCTTCCCATCCTCCCACGAAAAAGCCGGGCCATGTGCCCGGCTTTTTTGTTGTTTTTAAATCAGATAAGCGAGCGATTAAACCTTGGGAAGGTGCTTCGTCAGGTCTGGAAACTTGTCATCGAACCGCTTTGCCCAGCGGACGAGCTTGGAGCGTCCACGCTCCCATTTTCCATCGAACCGAATAGAAAGATAGGCGAGTGTAGCTCGCAAAGCGAGATGACCTACGTGGATCTTCGTCGGCAAGCTAATCTTGCCGCTGTTCAAAAGGTCCAGTGCACGTTCGACTTTCTCCCACTGACGATCAAGCCAGGGCTGGTGGACGATTTCTTCCGGACGCATTCTACGTTCGTAAACATACGCGAGCAGACAATCGCAGATACCGTCGCAAAGGGCTTCCATTTGCTCGGCTTCAAGTCGTTTCACGGGATTTCTAGGAAACAGCGAGCCTTTGCTTTCACGGTTCAGAAACTGCGTGATGACACGGCTGTCATAGATCGCCATCCCATCTTCAGGAATGAACACCGGAATCTTTGCCAGGGGGTTAGCCGCAATCAGATAGTCTGGCGGCGTACCCGTCTCCGTCTGAATCGATTCGAAAGTAACGCCGGCAAGCGTGGCAGCCATGCGAACTTTGCCACTGTATGGCGAGGCATTAGAAAAGAAAATTTTTGGCAAGCGGTTGCTCCAAGGTCAATGCTGTTCAGGGGATCGCCGGCATGCTGGCCGGTTTCCGACATCCGCGTCGGTCGATTTCAGGACAGGTTCGGAAGTCGAGCCCATCTTTGGTCAAACAAATCCGCACTTCCTGAATCAGGCCGCCCTCGCAAGCAACTGCGATGCCCTCAGAAGTCAAACCTGTATTCGCGGAAATGAATTCCTCTTCGAGGGCTTGTGGCTGAACAGGCGCAGACTCATCGAGGGCCATGCTAGGTATCTTGATGCGCTCCCATGCCATGCGAGTCATTTCAAGATAAGCAGATTGCGTCAGCCCAGTGCACGAGCCGTGTTTTCGCCACTGGTGCCCAATCAGTCCCGTGCTTGGAATGATGTCGTGATAGCGGGCAGCCAATTGGCCCGGAACGCGCTGCGGCTCTTTCGTATTGCAGAATTCAGGATAACCAGTCTCGAACTGCGGCCAAAGCCCATGGACAGTAAAGCCGAGCGGGTTGCGGCGGTCGCATTGCTGGCGGTTGGCTTCCTTGCCTTCCGCTTGGCAATAGCTGGGAGACCACGAAAGACTTAGAACAAAAAAGTCAAATTCGCCTGCTGGCGCGCGATCCTCAACGCCGTGTCGCGCGTGTTCATTGCTTTCCGCTTGCGGTGGTTGGCATGCAGTGATCAGGAATGCACAGGCGAAAAGGGCCGAATACCGGAAGAGC
>JAFAGL010000303.1 GCA_023422735.1 Pseudomonadota bacterium | reverse complement strand
ATCATACCGGGAAGATCGTGGGCGCTTCCAAGGTCGCGCGCGATATCGGCGCAAGCAAGGAAAATGAACGCCGCATCCGGCTGCTACTGCGCGAAATCAATCATCGCGTGAAAAACCAGTTCGCGGTAATAAATTCGATCATTCGTGAAACAACCAAGGCTACGGCCGACCCCAAGGTTTTCGAAACGACGCTGCGCAACCGGATCCTGGCTTTGGCGCGCTCGCATGATCTTCTGGTGAGTTCGGAATGGTCGGGTGCGAGCCTGCATGAACTGGTTCTGCATCAGCTCGAACCTTACGGGCATGAAAGCCAGGTGGAAATTTCAGGCGAGCCGATTCTCCTGCGCCCCAATGCGGTCCAGAACCTCGGCATGGCATTTCATGAGCTGGGAACGAATTCCTCCAAATATGGCGCGCTGTCCGGCGAGGAGGGCGTGGTTTGCGTGTCGTGGAAAGTGTCTCAGGACGATGAAGGTCGCGACATGTTCGAGATCATCTGGGATGAGACGGTCCCTGGTTTGAAGGCCGAGCGTGAACAGCCTGCTTCGCGCAAAGGTTTCGGCTCGGTCGTCTTGCTACGCGTCGCGCCGATGTCGATGCGGGGAACGGCTGTCACGGAACGTTGTGACGGGAAAGTTCGCTGGCAGCTCAGCGCTCCGCTGGACAGTGTGATCGACAATCCGGATGAGCCGGAGGGCGAATTGCAGCACGGTTCCTTTCCGGCCTGACAGGATCACTCGGCAGGCAGTTGGCGCACAGCGGTCGACGCCTCCTGTTGGCCTAGAGGTCGGGTCAAAACATCGCCCAGCGCTGCCAGCATTTTCTGCGCCAAAAAGCTGCGCTTGAAATTCTGGGCGGCCTGAACCGCATTTTCGCTGATCTGCCTGCGAAGTTTCGTGTTGGCCTCCAGATCCAGTATTGCTTTGGCCATCGCAGCCGCATCTTCCGGTGCGACAAGCACCCCGCTTTGCGTTTCCTGCACCAATTGTGCAGCTTCGCCTTTCACACCGAGTATTGTCGGCACGCCCATTGCCATGGCTTCGAACAGTTTTGACGGGATGACCGTTTCGAACACCGGATCGCGCCGCAGATGCACGAGCGAACAATCGAGCATAGACCAGTATCGTGGCACTTCGGTGCGGCACACCGCGTCCACGAACCGGATGTTGGAAAGCTGCTCTGCTTTGGCGCGGTTGATCAGCTGCCTGCGCTCAGCACCCGGGCCGACGATCAGAAAGCGGATGTGATCATGACCTTGATCACGTAACAGCCGGGCGGCATCGAGGATCGTATCCAATCCATGGGCAAGGCCATGCGTGCCGATATAGCCGGCGACAAATCTGTTTTCGAGATCCAGTGAGGCGAGAAGGTCGCGATCCTTGTTGCGGGGATGAAACAAGTCAGGATCGATGCCATTGGTGACGACAGTGATCTTTGCAGGTGGAATTCCACGCGCGATCAGATTTTGCTTGAACGAAATGGTCAGCGCGACGATCAAGGCTGCCCGACGATAAAGAAACAACTCAATTCGTTCGAGGAAGCGGAGCAACAGGCCCGGGCGCATTGCCTTCACCGCTCCGATGGAGGCCGGCCACAGATCGCGAAGCTCGAAGACGAATGGCGCGCGTTTCACGAGGCTTGCACCCCATGCCGCACAGACAGCAAAAAACTGCGGCGAAGTTCCAACCACGACATCGACGCGGCGCACGAAGATGGCCGCAAGGAAACTCGTCAGCAGGAAACTCATATAATCGAGACTGCGCCGAATCCGCCCTGAGTTCGAGACGATCAGCGTCCAGACGCGGATGACCCGAATGCCATCCACACTTTCGCTTTGCCACAAACGGTTCTTGTATCCGGCAAAGAGTTTGCCCTCCGGAAAGTTCGGCGCGCAGGTGATGACGGTGACATCGTGACCAGCGCGCACCCATTCGCGGCAATGTTCGAAAGTCCGCGAGGCTGGCGCGTTTGTTTCGGGCGGGAAATTGTCGGACAGGAAAAGAATATGCATGCGGCTTCCGATAAGGCTGGCTTTCGGCTGGCGTGGAGGCTCCTTACCCGTGGCTAAGGCGGCGCCATTGGAAACAACAGCCGAAGCGCGGCGCGGTTGTTCTCAAGCATGATGCAAAGACTGGTGGATGCCAGCGTTTGCCCAAACCCCGGATGGTGGGTGCTCTCAATCAAGCGAGCCTTGCCTTCGATCACTTCCCAGCGCAGGAACAGCTGATCGTCGCACCCGCGGATCTCGCCTCGTGTTCCATTGGAAGCGCTGTTCAAACTCAGGCCCGGCGCGAAATGGTAATAGGCACAAGCACGTCGCCTTTGCGAACCGAGTTGATCGCTGACGGTTATTTCGTTCGGGGTGATAATGAAGCTGCGCATATGCACCGGTTTGCCGGCCAGATGACGATATCCGTCATGGCCGGCGGTGATCCGCGTTTTCTGCGCGCTTTGATCGATTTCGAGCCCATGGATACGGGCGCGTTGTCCGACACGAAATCCGGCCCATACTTCCGATGAATCGATTCCGTTAAGCGCCACCGTATTATGCGCGGCTGTGCCCCGCTGGCGCTGGCGTTCAGGCCCCATCCCGTATTCGGAAGTGCCGCCATTCACCAAGATGCGTTGGGCACCTCCCGAAAGCTCGAACGAAAGCGTGTCGGCATGGGCGTGGCCGGGCTGATGCCGAGGGCCGACCGGACCGACATCGATGAGCACCGTGGCATTGTCGTTCGCAAAATGCAGATATCCGCTATGGGCAAGATGTGTCAGACCCAGCGGCACCGGTTCCTTGATGACGAAACCGAGCGATGCGGCATAAGTCTCCAGCTCGCGGTGAGATGGCGCGACCCCGATTGCCGCATCGTTGAAGAATGCGATATCCTTGTCGGGATGGCTGAGGAGCCGCAACCATTTCAGCATCGGAAGGATGCGCGGGCGTATAAGCGTTTGCAGTTCGCCTTGAACCCGGTAGCTGCGCATCAGATTGACGAGATCAAGCAGGTCTTCCAGCACGAGCGCATGATACATCGGGCTCAGTTCGTAGTGCCCGCCATCCGACAGGATCTGTTCTGGCAGCTCCTGCCTGAAGATCCGGAGCGCCTGCGCTTGCCAGCCGTCGGCTTCGACGCCTTCAAAAAACAGACCGCAGAAATAAAGCGCCTTGGCATTCGCCAGAAGATGGTTGCCGGACAGATGATGCTCGACCCTGCTTGACAGCCAGCGCGCTTGCACAGCCAGACTTTGGCATGCGTCAGGTGACAGGCCGAAACCGGCTTGCGCAGCCTTGATCCAGTTCACGATGCGCAGCGAGGTTGGGTAAGGCTCCCAGCCGCTGCCGACACCCGGCGGATTGGATTGCATCCAGTCTTTGATCAGCGGGTGATGCCAATCTCGTCGTTTCGCGCTTTGCTGCGCGTTCAAATCGTCAAAATAATGCAGATGATAACGCCAAAGCTTCGACCGCTGGGGATCGTCCCAGCCTTTCAAGGGCGTCGCGGGATCAAGCCGCGCCTCCTGGTTCAGAAACACAAAGCTGCGCGAACCGGTCATGCTCGGCATTCGGAGCGGAAATGGCTGGAATGGCTGGACCACCCGGCGCAATGCAGGGGCCGGACGTTGATCGGGACGCGGGCGTCCCGATCGGAACCAGACACGCGCTGTGATCTGGCGCGGCTTGAGGTGGCGCATCGTACGCCAATATCTTGCCGGTGAATTCATGCGGCGGGAAGCAGTTTTGCCAGCACATCGATAATGCGCTTGCCGGCCTGGCCATCCCATTTCGGAGGGATCGTCCCGCGCTTCCAGCCGCCCGCAAACAGGCGATCGAACGCAAATGCGTGGCGGGAAGGATCCGAGCCGATGATCTCGTTGGTGCCGAAAGTGACGGTTTCCGGACGCTCGGTGCTTGGCCGCAAGGTCATGCAGGGAATGCCGAGCACGGTCGCTTCTTCGGTGACGCCACCGGAATCGGTAACCACGGTTTTGGCGTGGCTGAGAAGATAGTTGAATGACAGATAGGGTTGCGGTGCAACCGGATGGATCCAAGGAGGCAGCGTTTCAAGCTGGTTCAACGCTTTCCGCGCGCGCGGATGCAGCGGGAAGATGACGGGATGACCCTTGGCGCATCGCGAAATCGATTCCAGCAAGTCCTGAAACGTCTGCTTGTCATCGACATTCGCCGGTCGATGCAGGGTGAGCAGGATATATCGGTTTTTTTGCAAGCCCAACTCGTTCCAGATTGCCGGTCGTGCGAAGCGATGCCGGTTCGCCAAAAGCGTGTCGATCATCGTATTGCCGACAAAGTGGATACGATCGGCCGCCACGCCCTGTCGCGACAGGCTGCAACCGGCATGCTCGCTGGTGGTGAAAAACCAGTTGGTTATGGCGTCCGTGGCGAGGCGATTGTTTTCTTCCGGCATGGTCCAGTCACCACAACGAATGCCGGCTTCCACATGGGCGACGGGCACGCCGCTTCGCCTTGCAGTAAGTGCGCAGGCGATTGTCGAGGTGACATCGCCGACCACCAGGCAGCAATCGGGCGGGCGCTCGGAAAGAAGCGCCTCGTAACCGGTCATGATCGCGCCGGTCTGCTGGGCGGGCGTGCCCGTTCCTCCACCGAGGATCACATCGGCTGCGGGAATATTCAGGTCACGGAAGAAGCTTTGTGACAGCGCATAATCATAATGCTGGCCCGTATGCACCAGCCGGTAGCGCAGATGCCCGCCTTGTGCGCGATGCCTATCCAATGCGGCCGCGATCGCTGCGATTTTCACGAAATTGGGGCGCGCGCCTGCAATAAGATCGATCAGCGGCATGATCAGCGCAATTGGTCGGCAAGGTCGATGGTTACACGGCTCACTTCCAGCAAGTCGTCGAATGGGATTGCCGGTGCGCCTTCAGGCGAAAGAGAACCGAGGAATGCCGCGATGCAAGCTTGCTGGCCTTTGTCCTGTTTCCATAACCGTGAAGGCCGGATGCCACGCCAGTTGTGAACGCTGAGCTTGCGGAAATTGTCCAGCACGAGGATCGACCCGCCGCAAAAGACTTCCAGCCGCTCTTTCGGAAATGAGCGAGCGCCATTGGCCAGGTAATGAATTGTGCCGGTTCCACCGTCCTCGAAGCCAAGTTGAAGAGTTGCTGTATCCGAACCACCGGTTGCTTGGGCAAAGCGGATCGGGCTTTGCGCGAGGAAACGCAGCAGATCCACGAAATGACAGGCTTCGCCGATGATGCGCCCGCCTTCTTCGTCGGCTTGAGACCAGTGGTCGCGCGCCAGGCTGCCGGCATTGACCATCATGATGAAATTCGCCGGCTCGTTTCGCGTGGCAAGAGCGCTGCGGATCGCCGCGATCTGTGGCGCAAATCTGCGGTTGAACCCCACGGTCAATTTCGGTGGTTGAGCAAGGGATCGTGAGGCAAGCCATGCCTGCTCGATGTCGCATAATTGCGCATGATCCACGGCAAGCGGCTTTTCCACGAATACCGATTTTCCCGCGCGCAGGGCAGTCTGCGTCAGTTGGGAATGACTGGCATGGCGCGTCGCGATCACGACCGCATCGACTTGCGGATCGGAGATCAGGGCGAGCGCATCGGTGCTAGTCCGGCGGATCGCAAAACGACGGCTGGCATGAAGCGCGCTCACGCCGCTGCGCGTGGCAACCATTTCGAGATCCGCTTTGGCTTTCTGCAATGCCGGCAAAAGACCGCGTTTGGCATAAGCGCCCGCACCGATCACCCCGATCCGAGGTGGAATTGCAGAATACCGGTCGTCTTGAACCGGATAAACAGGAGAGGTTGCGGGCGCAGCAAAGGGGAGGACATTGTCGTTGCCGGGATAATCCAGCAAGATGCCGAGCGACGGCGCGCGATCTTCGATCAGAGCATATGCGCGTTCAGCCTCCGCGATCGCGAAGCGATGGGTTACAAGCGGCGCGGTCTCAAGCCGATCATCGGCCATCATATCGAGCACGGCTTCGAAATTTCGCTGAGCCGTCCAGCGCACGAAGCCCGCGGGATAGTCGCGGCCCTGCTCTTCGTAGACGGGGTCGTAACGGCCCGGCCCATAAGAGCACGAGACCTGGAAGCTGAGTTCCTTTTCAAAGAAATCCGACCGGGACAGTTGCAGCCCGGTCGAACCGACAAGCACGATCCGGCCGCGTTTGCGACACATCCTGGCAGCTTGTGCGATCGGCGCGCTGCTTTGGGTGGCGGCAGCAATGATTACCGCATCCATGCCGCGTTCACGCGAAAACCGGAGCGTCTCCCGCTCAAGGTCGTTTATATTGGAAAGATCGACAGTTTCGGCCCCGAATTCACGTGCCAAGGCAAGGCGATCGGCATTGAAATCCAGTCCCAGCACCCGGCAGCCCTGCGCGCGCAGCAGTTGAACCGTCAAAAGCCCGACAAGGCCGAGGCCGATCACGGCGATGGCTTCACCGAGCGTCGGCTGCACGAGGCGAACGGACTGCAAGGCGACGGCGCCCAGAACCGTGAAGGCTGCTGCGTCGTCTGAAACATTATCCGGAATTTTGGCGCAAAGAGTTGCAGCCACGCTGACCGTTTCTGCGTGGCCGCCATTGGAAACGACCCGCTCGCCGCGCCTCAAACCCGACACGCCCTGGCTGAGATCGACGACCTTGCCGACATTGCAATAGCCAAGAAACAAAGGCTGATCGAGCTTGTCGCGAACGGCTGAGACGGTAGACCATAGCCCGTCGGTTCGCGCCTTGGTCAAAACCTCACGGACACGTTCGGGATGCGCTCGGGCCTTGCCGATCAGCCCCGCTTTTGCGAACTCCACCAACATCCGCTCGGTGCCGGCAGAAACCAGCGTTCGCGATGTTTGAACAAGGACCTGGTTACGGCCAAGAGATGGCCGCTCGGCCTCAGCGACTTCGGTTGCGCCGCTGCCGAGATGCTGAAAAACGACTTTCACAAAAGGCCCCCCGGCCTGAACATACTTTATGTGTACAGCTACTATTATATAGATGTAAAGATGTTCTCAAGTAAGACGGATTTTGCTCCTGATAAAATCTTTAAATTATCTTTTGAGAGATTCCATGCGACAGGGAATGACTTCAGGAAACAAGTTTTCGCGATGAAGGGCCGAGCCATTTGCTGAAAAACTACAGGGGCCCGCCCCAGGCTCGGAGAAAACCCGGGACGCAATCCGTTTTGGGGCCGGTCCGTCTCGGATGCTGAAACGCCTGGCGCACAATATCGGCGTTCAGGCGCTGGCGCTTGGCGTCGCTTTCCTGGAGCGCTTTCTGGTTGTCGCGGTTCTTGTCCGCGTCTGGGGCGCGGAGCGCTTCGCGGATTGGATTGTGCTTTTATCGACGACCTGCCTGCTGCAGCTTGGCGAGCTTGGCATCAACCTCTATTTCGGCAATGTCTGGCAGCGGGCAGCAGCGCAAAACAACAGCGCAACTTTGGCGGATTCGCTGAAAGTTGCGCTCGCAGTGGCAGGCATCCAGGCGCTCATCCTTTCCGGTGTCGCGTTGATTGCGGCGAGCGTGATCGATCTGCCGGTGTTCCTGCATCTGTCGAGTGCCGACCATGCGGTTTGCGTGTTTTTGCTGTTGTCGGCCTTCAGCATTCTGGCGGTCTGCCGCAGCAGTATTTCCCAGCTTTATCGAGCCCGGCAACGCTATGTGCGGGGCATGATCGTTACGATGATCGGCACGCTTTCCCTTATCGTCTCTTCAATTCTGGTTGCGATCAGCGGGGCAGGAATCCTGGCTTTGGCGGTCGCCTATCTCGCCAGCCAGATCGTGTTCGGCATCGGGTTGACGCTGGTGGATTTGCGACGCTGTTTCCCGGATCTGAGGTTCCACCCAAGGCTGCCCGGCCTGCAGGATTGGCGCGAACTGTGGCTGCATATGCGCTGGCTTGCCGTTGAACAATGTGCGCCGGTGATATGGTTGCAACTGCCGATCCTTTGTCTGGGACTGGGCGGAACAGCTGGCGCTGCCCTGGTT
>JAFAGL010000063.1 GCA_023422735.1 Pseudomonadota bacterium | reverse complement strand
GTATTATTCAGTCTGAGACTGGTTCAACTAACAAAAAACCCGCCGAATATGGCGGGTTTTTTGCAAGTTTGAATTAGGCCAGATCGTCAGCCCTTCATGCTGCGAGAGCAGACTTCACAGCCGCGATGGCAGCCTGCGCATTCTCTCCATCGGGACCACCGGCTTGAGCCATGTCCGCGCGTCCTCCCCCACCCTTGCCGCCAAGCGCTTCCGAGGCTACGCGCACGAGATCCACTGCGCTGACACGATCCGTCAAATCCGCCGTGACCCCAACAACGGCACTGGCCTTCTTGTCTTCGCCCACTCCGATGAAAACAACCACGCCTGACCCAATCTGCTGTTTGGCTTCATCGGCAAGCGGCTTCAGGTCTTTGGGTGAAACGCCCGTCACCATTCTTCCGACAAACGAAATTCCGGCCACGGTTTCCGACGCATTGGAGGAGCTTTCAGTGCCGCCGCCAAGGGCCAGCTTCCGCCGCGCCTCATTCAATTCCCGCTCCAACTTGCGACGCTCCTCGACCAAGGCTTCCACGCGCGCGGCTGCATCTGCCGGTGCAACTTTCAGAGCCGCCGCCACAGATTTCAGCCGTCGCTCCTGAGTGTCGAGATACAAACGTGCCGTTTCGCCGGTGACAGCTTCAATTCGGCGCACGCCGGACGCTACTGCGCTTTCATTCACCAATCTTACCAGACCAATGTCGCCAGTCGCGGACACGTGCGTGCCACCGCAAAGCTCCGTCGAATAGGATTTGCCTGCGCGATCCCCCTCCAAAGAGGTTCCCATGGATACGACGCGAACTTCGTCTCCGTACTTCTCGCCGAATAAAGCCATGGCCCCTTCCGCGATCGCATCGTCAACCGCCATCAGCCGTGTAGTGACTGGGCTATTTTGAAGGATAACCGTATTGGCGATCCGCTCGATTTCGTCGAGTTCGTCTTCTGAAATGCTTTTCGGGTGAGAGAAGTCGAAGCGCAAGCGTTCGGGTGCGACCAGCGAGCCCTTCTGGGCCACATGGGTGCCGAGAACCTCGCGAAGCGCTTCATGTACGAGATGGGTTGCCGAGTGATTGGCGCGCAGCTTAGAGCGCCGGGCGTGATCGACTTCAAGTTCTGCAGTGTCACCGACATGCACGGTACCGGAAGCCACTTTGGCCAAATGCACGAAAAGCCCATCCGCTTTCTTTTGCGTGTCTGTGACCTCAAGCAAGAACGTTTCGCCAATAATCTGACCGGTATCTCCCATCTGCCCACCAGACTCGCCATAAAATGGCGTCTGGTTCAAAACCACAGCGATACTGTCACCAGCCTTGGCTTCATTGACCTCAGAGCCATCCTTGACCAAGGACGTCACCAAGCCTTCCGCGGTCTCCGTATCGTAGCCCAGGAATTCCGTGGCTCCCACGCGTTCTCGGACCGAAAACCAGATGGTTTCCGTGGCGGCCTCGCCAGACCCTGACCAATTCGCACGAGCTTCTGCTTTCTGGCGTTCCATGGCTGAATTGAAGCCGGCCAAATCGACAGTAATTCCGCGCTGACGCAAGGCATCCTGTGTCAGATCCAAAGGAAACCCATAAGTGTCATAAAGCTTGAAAGCCGTTTCTCCGCTCAAGCTATCGCCGGTTTGAAGATCCGCAGTCGCATCAGAAAGCAAATTGAGGCCGCGAGCGAGTGTGGTTTGGAAGCGTCTTTCCTCGAGTTTCAGCGTTTCCGTGATCAGATCCTGTCCACGCCCTAACTGCGGATAAGCCTGGCCCATCTCCTTGACGAGTGCCGGAACCAGTTTCCACATCACCGGCTCTGCCGCACCAAGCAGTTGAGCGTGGCGCATTGCGCGGCGCATAATTCGTCGCAACACGTAACCGCGTCCTTCATTGGAAGGCAGAACTCCATCTGCAATCAGGAAACAGGACGAGCGAAGATGATCGGCAATCACTCGGAAGGAGGCAAGCGTATCGCTCGACGGCGCGCGTCCCAAAGCCGACGCAGTGGCCTCGATCAAATGCCGAAACAAATCCGTCTCAAAAACACTTTCGACCCCCTGCAGGATCGACGCCATTCGTTCCAGACCCATGCCGGTGTCGATGGACGGCCGAGGAAGATCCACGCGTTCATCTTTCGAAACCTGTTCATACTGCATGAAGACCAGATTCCAGAACTCCAGAAACCTGTCGCCATCTTCTTCCGGACTACCCGGAGGTCCACCCCAGATATGATCGCCGCGGTCTATAAATATTTCGGAGCATGGTCCGCAGGGTCCCGTATCGCCCATGGCCCAGAAGTTGTCCGAAGTCGGAATACGAATGATCCGATCGTCCGAAAAACCGGCGATACGGCGCCACAGATCCGCAGCTTCATCATCGGTATGATAGACGGTGACGAGCAACTTTTCTTTCGGCAGCTCGAACTCGCGGGTGATCAAATTCCAGGCCAGCTGGATTGCTTCTTCCTTGAAATAATCCCCGAAAGAAAAATTGCCGAGCATCTCGAAGAAGGTAAGATGCCGGGCTGTGTAACCGACATTGTCGAGATCGTTATGTTTTCCGCCTGCGCGCACGCATTTTTGTGCCGTCGTGGCCCGGGAATACGCCCGCTGCTCCAAGCCGGTGAATACGTTCTTGAACTGAACCATACCCGCATTGGTGAACATCAAAGTTGGGTCATTGCGAGGAACCAAGGGGCTTGATGATACCGTTTGGTGGCCATTAGCCGCAAAGTAATCGAGAAAAGTCGACCGTATGTCGTTGACGCCGCTCATATTCAGGCCTTCGGTATGGGAATGCCGCAACGCGGCCCAGGAAGCCGCCTTTTAACGTCAACGGGCGGGCGGTGTCCAGAACTCGGAACACGGCGTATGTTCCTACCCGACTGGATTTCAAAAAGAAAAAGGCGCCGGATCATCCAGCGCCCTGATGGGATCAACCTTCGGCAGCTAAATCGCCATCATCATCCAGTCCGCCTGGCCCGCCATTCTCGAGAAACTGTTCAGCGATCAAACCGGCATTCTGCCTGAGGGTCATTTCTATTTCTCGCATGACCTCAGGATGATCTCGCAAGAAGAGCTTGGCGTTTTCACGGCCCTGCCCGAGCCGCTGGGAATTATACGAGAACCAAGCTCCCGATTTTTCAACCACACCGGCCTTAACGCCCAGATCGATCAATTCACCGGTTTTCGAAACACCCTCGCCGTACATGATATCAAACTCGACCTGCTTGAAGGGAGGCGCGAGCTTATTCTTAACCACCTTCACGCGCGTCTGGTTGCCAACCACTTCATCCCTATCCTTGACCGAACCGATACGGCGAATATCGAGACGAACCGAAGCATAGAATTTCAGCGCATTGCCGCCAGTCGTCGTTTCCGGTGAGCCAAACATCACACCGATCTTCATGCGGATCTGATTGATGAAGATCACCATCGTATTGGAACGCGAGATAGATGCCGTCAGCTTACGCAAGGCCTGGCTCATCAAACGAGCCTGAAGACCCGGCAAGGAGTCCCCCATCTCACCTTCGATTTCAGCGCGCGGAGTCAACGCTGCCACCGAATCGACCACAAGAACATCGACGGCGCCGGATCGAACCAGCGTGTCGCAAATTTCCAGTGCCTGCTCGCCCGTATCGGGCTGGGAAATCAGGAGATTTTCCAGATCCACGCCCAGCTTACGTGCATAAACCGGATCCAAAGCATGCTCCGCATCGACAAATGCGCAAATGCCACCCTTCTTCTGGGCCTCAGCTACCGTATGCAGCGCCATGGTGGTCTTACCAGAGCTTTCCGGACCATAGATCTCAACGATTCGCCCCTTTGGCAAACCTCCTACGCCCAAAGCGATATCTAGGCTTAATGAGCCAGTCGATATCGTTTCAATCTCAACAGCTTGCTCGTTTTTACCGAGCCGCATGATCGAACCTTTACCGAAGGCGCGCTCGATTTGCGACAGAGCCGCATCCAGAGCTTTAGATTTGTCCACCGAGCTTTCCTCAACTAGCCGCAACGAATTCTGAGCCATGATACAACACCCCTTGGTCGTGAATCTTGGTCGAATTCAAAAAAAATCGACCGCCCGATGGAAATATTATGTACCGGTTTTGTTCCATTTCTGGTTCATCCTGTCAACCCGCTTAATTCACTAGCATATTTTCATTTCGTTTTTCTTTTGTTCCGAATTCCAGAACGATGCCGACCTGGTGGGTTGGCAGGATGTCGCGGAGGCATCACGTCCTCTGCTGACTCAAAAGACATTTCCTGTTTCAGGTGGGAGTAACGGGCGATTCTCAGGAAAACAGCGTATCGTCCAGCGTCATTGTTTGGATTGTCGCAGCTGGAGCATCCAGTTCAGACTTTCACGCCAATCAATCATGCGGATGGGAGTACCATGGGTTCCTGATTCAAACCGCATAAAGCGTACGGGATATGCGGGATCGGTTTTTCGGATGCGACGAAAAAACTCTTCCTGCTTCACAACTGGAAATACCTTGTCCCGGCTCCCGTGCGCAAACAACACCGGCACTCTCGCTTTGAAAGTTGGCGTCGTCAGGAAAGATTCATCCCAATGCGAGCCCAACAAGAGAAGCCCTCCCATGTGGGCTGCAATCTTTTGATCCTTGGCCAGGTTCCAACATATGCCGCCGCCCATGGACCCGCAGGCAACGAAAACCGGCGCGCCCGGTGACGCGGCTGAATAATAGCGGATCAGCTCCGAAATTTGCGAGGCGCCGTTTTCACCGAAGTCCGGAAAATCGGGAACGAGATAGAGGCCGTCATTTTCGGCCATCAGGCTCTTGAGGCGATTGAAGTTGCCTCCAAAGGTAAAATCGTCCACCCCCTGTTTGCGTGAACCACCCTGACCGTGAAGATAAAGAACGATCATCCTCGCGTTCTTTTGACGGCCGATGGCAAAATGCGTGATCTTTGCCCCGGCTTTATTGAGCGACAAATCTTGCTGAACCCGCCGAACACCGGTCGAAATATATCTCGGCTTCACCCGGCGTTCAGGTATAGCGTCGCGGTCATTAATGTCTCGCATCTCGTTGTAATCAATCGTCCGATGCGTGCCATTATCAGAGGTCGCCAAGCTCTTCGGATAGACAAACAAGTCGTCCTTGAATGGCTTGAGTTGCTGCAATCCATTGGCGACTGCAGATGTCGCAATGAACACTGTACCAACAACAATCATGCGGCCAAGTCTGCGCCATTGAAGACCTTCCGCGCTGGATAACTGTAGGCTCATTGCCGAAAAACTCCCCCTGCCTCCGCGACTTCATTCGGCGTATCCACATCGCGCAACGCCTCACCGCCGATTTCAACAGTTTCCACTGCAAAGGTGCCGGACTGCAAAAGAC
>JAFAGL010000010.1 GCA_023422735.1 Pseudomonadota bacterium | reverse complement strand
TCCTCACGCGCTTCGGGCATTATGAGGTCGAGTTCGCGAGCGGTCAGGTAATGATCGAACAGTTCGAAACCGCAACATTGAGCGCCGAAGAGGTCGGGATCTGGACCAATGTGATGACGGATGGCAGCGCGATTTCCGTGATCGGTCAGGCGGAGCTGCTTTCGGAACTGACAATCGGTCTTGCATGAAGGACCGGCGTCGTCCGGTCTGATCGCTAAGAACTTACCGCCTGTCTGGCTCTCTCGCGCGGATGATCTTCCTTCGCCAACAAGCCGCGATACAAATCGTAATAGGCCGCAACCATCTGGTCCGAACGGAAATTTGTCCGCGCGCGACGTTTCGCGGCCGCGCCATAGCGTAAGCGCAAAGCTGGATCCTGCCACAAGGTCTGCATGGCCTTCGCCAATGCCTGTGGATCGGCGGGCGGCACCACCAATCCGGTTTCGCCATGGCGATTGACGAAACTCGTTCCCGTGCCGATCTCGCAGCTGATAAGGGGCTTGCCGGCGAAAGCAGCTTCCAGCAAGGCGAGTCCGAATGCTTCCGAGCGCAGATGTGAGGGAAAGACGAAGGCTTCAGCCAGTTCGAGCAATGCCGATTTATCAGCGTCGCTGACCTTTCCCACGAAATGCACATTCGCTGGCGCAAGATCGGTGCGCACCGCGCCTCCGGCAACAACCACCGGCAGGCCGCTTGACCTCGCCGCACGGAACAAAAATTCGAGCCCCTTGTAATAGCGCGGCAGTCCCACAAAGAGGAAAAAGCGTTTCGGCAATCTTTCGCGCCAGTAAGCAAGCAGATCAGCGCTTGGAAGCGCACTTCTATCGCCATCGAGCCCAAGCGGAATGATCACGGTCTTGTCGCGGTAGCGGCTGAGCACCGGGCTGGTTTGCGCATATTGCGGAGACGTTGCCACGATCTTGTCGACGCTTGCGAGAAAGCGACACATCAATGGCTGATAGAACCGTAACAGACCGGATTGTTTCACGACGTCGGAATGATAGGTCACGACACTCGGCTTCGCGCACCCACCGGAATAAAGGTGCCACAAATCCATCATCGGCCAGGGAAAATGGTAATGAACCAGATCGGCCTCGCTCGCCAATCGGCGAAACAGACTACCCGCTCTGGTTGAAATCGGCGTGGAAAAGACGTCGAGCGACGTTCTGGCGCGATACACCTTATGATTGCCGACATTTACTGTCTCACCGCCACCATTGGCAGCGAGCGTAAAGACCTCCGCTGCAAAGCCCTGGCAGGCTGCGCCCTGCGCAATCTCATGAATGACGCGCTCGACCCCGCCAAACGTGTCGGGCAGGTAGGTCTTGAAGACATGGAGGATTTTGGGCTGGAAGGAGGATCGCACAGGCACACTCAAGCGGAGAAGCTGACTAACCTATGCTCTCTATGATTGTATTTTACAACTTAAAGGTGCTTTCCCGGGCTGTTTTCAACCCCGTATTGGCTCTGTCTCCGGACACAAAAAACCCCCGCCGCAAAACGCGACGGGGGGCACATTGGTCTACAACGTCAATGATCAGACAATGTCACTGAAGGCGAAACCATTCGCATTGTTCAAACCAGTCAGCGTAATCGACACGTCTGCAGAGCCGTCATTATCCGTATCCACGAACAGATGACCGCCTCCAGCGCCATACGTGAAAACGTATGTGATGTCCGTCACAGGATTAGCGAAGACATTGTTGGCAGCAGCAAGCGCTGTGGCTGCATTAGCCCCACCCGCGACTTCGCGATAATTATCCGCAGTGCCTGCAGCCAAATCCGTGAAGTCAATAGTATCTGCCCCCGTCTCAAACCCGAAGATGCGGTCAGCTGCGGCACCCAAGCCTGTATCTGTCGATGACAGAATAATATTATCGTCGCCACCAGCACCAAGGTTAATCACATCGGCGCCAGCGCCCGCAGTAACTGTCAGTGAGCCCGAGCCAGCCAATTTAGTAATGGTGTCATTTCCTCCGCCGCTGGTTACGATGTTGTCACCAGTACCCACGGTAATCAAGTCAACACCCGAACCAGAGGTAATGGTGTTATCTCCGTTACCTACAACAACCAAGTTGTTGCCGTTGCCAGCATCGATGGTGTTGTCGCCGTTACCAGCCACCAATTGATCAGCCTGGTCACCCCCCTTAACGGTGTTATCGCCATTACCCAGCGTTACATCGTTGTTTCCTGCCCCGAGGTCGATCACATTATCGCCGTTGCCGAGGATGACGGAGTCACGACCTGCATGACCAGTGAAAGTGATGCTCTGGTTTGCCGCTGCGGAGTTAACAACTATTCCATCGAACTGATGTGCACCCGCAGCAACGCCTGAGGCATCAATCACGGAAAGACCAGAATTGGCGATATTGCTAACCGTAAACAGGTCAGTTCCACTAGTCTGCACAATAGTGCCATCGAGCTGCAGCTCCTGAACACCGACGTAGTTTCCAAGATTGAAAGTTCCGGAGGCGGACGTTAGCGCCAGGTTGATATTCTCAATATTAGTGACGCGAGCGTTGCTGATTGGGTTTACCGAACCGGAAACTGAAACGTTCAGCACATCCTTGTCCGAAGTGCTCGAGTCGGTCAGAACATCGCCATTGGTGAGCGTTGCCGTGGATGCCGATACGCGCTCGTTGCCAGACGTAAAGCGGAAATCGCTCTCAATCGGCGCAATTGGGCCGTTGCGGAAGGCAACGCTGGCATCAGCAAAGTCCTGGCCAGGCGTCAAAGTAAAATCAGCTGTGGTCTGCTCACCAGCGTTAACGGCGCGTTCTACAGCTGCATCGACCTGCTCAGGGGTAGGAACCGTTGACTCGTCCTCACCTACAGCCCTGAGGAAAAGACGTCCCTGTTCCGCGGCGTCGTCGCCCTGATAGCCGGCGATTTCCGATCCGGTGTCCAGCGCAGCGGTGAATGCGTCGGCAGCAGCGATCTTATTGTTAACAGTGGTGATGTCTACACCCTGCGCACCATCAAGAATGTTGATCGCGATTGTGTTGATGTTTTGGCGACCTGAATTTAGTTCTGCCACGAAGTATGCCAACCCGGCGGCATCCGCGTCACGATTGAAAAGCGCCTGATAGATCGAGTTCACGATCTGGACACTGTTCTTCCCCTCAAAACGATCCTGGTATTCGGCAGAGTTGGACAGATCGGCGATCTTGCTCAAGTCTGCGCCATCACCAGTTACGCCTTTGTAGAATTCAAGACCGAGTGGATCGGCCGGACGCCCGAAAAGCGCAACGTAAATTCCCTGAATAGTAGCCATTGATGGATTCCCTTGGGTTGGCCTCACAGGTCTCGCGCTCACCCAGCCCCCTCGCGGGCCAGCTGCCGTAAAGCAGCAAGACGGTTCATCAACTTCCGATTGAGTCGATATCTCAATTTGCTATCTTTACTTGTATTGTGAGTCAATCACCGGTTGCTGTATTTTTTTTACGCAATCATGAGTTGCACTACAGCCACAAGTTGCGCTATCGATGATCGAACCGCCGATGCTTGGCCCGGTCTTGGACTGATCTTCGCAGGACGGCGCAACTCCAGATCAGCGAGTCCACGGAGATGTTTACCCACCCCCAGCAGGGCGTTGCCCAAGGAGAAGTACTTCAGCTTAGGCAGGAAGCAGGGCGCTGGTTGAAGGCGCTTCGTGAGGATGCCGGCCTTTCGCAGCGCGATCTGGCCCGCAAGGTGGGTATCGACTACTATACATTCGTATCCCAGATCGAATCCGGTCGGGGGCGGGTTCCCCCGGCGCAACTGAAAATCTGGGCCGAAGCCTTGAATGTACCCGCCCGTGATTTCGCGCTGAAACTAATGAAGTTCTATGATCCCGTGCATTACGAGATCATCTTCGGGGATGAACTGGCTGTAGAGGCCGCTGAGCAGGCGCAACGAGAACTGGCTGCGCGCATCGCCAAGCTGGAAGGCTTGATGGCCAATCGCTGACAATCAGCGCAAGTGCAGTCGCGCAACCTGAGATATCTGGTTGAGATCGATCAGCTGCGCTTTGTCGCGGCTGGTCAGGTTTTCGTTTTTCACTTTTTTCATGTCTACAAAGGCGGATGGGTTGCCCGTCCCGACCGCGCATGGATGGGGTTGATCACCGAAGGGCATACCGGCGTAAGCCTTTTCTTCGTCTTGTCCGGCTTCATCTTCATGACGATTGCCCAGGGCGGCGAAGCAATCGATTACCGGATATTCCTGCGCAACAGAATCTTGCGGATCGCGCCCCTTTATCTGGTGATCTTCGTGATCGCGATTTCCATGCACCGCGACCGCTTTGTCGCCAGTGACCTTTTATACCTTCTCGTGACGAATATCGGCGATCCGCCAACCTCCTGGCATTTCATCACAGGCCCGGCGTGGAGCATTTCGGTCGAGTTCGCCTTTTATCTGATTTTCCCGTTTCTCGCGATGTTCCAGCGCGAATACGGCCTCGCTTTTTTATTCAAGCTTCTGATCCTGCTGTTGCTGACAAAGATTGCGATCTATTGTGCGGTCGACAACAGCCGTCTTGTTTTTTACTCGACCGTGGTTGGACGCCTCGATCAGTTCATAATCGGCATGCTGGCCGCAATCGCCTATCGCCATGGTTTGTCATGGCCGCTTTCCCGGTTCCGGAAACTCCTTGCAGGCGGGCTCGTGGCGATTTTCGCGGCCGTATTTATTCAGGCGCGCTTCGCGAGCTATTTCCTTCCGGCAACGGATCAACTGTTCTGGATCTTCTGGGGAAGCGTCGAAGCCGCGTGCTGGTCGCTCGTCATTGTTGGCTTTACCGGCAGCCGTCTGCGCCTTCCGTTCGGCCTGAACAGTCTGACCGCCAGGATCGGCGTCTGGAGCTACTCCGTCTATATGTGGCACGCTTTGGTCATCTTTGCGGCCCATAGCGCCCTCGGATCCGTAGGTGGAACAGGATTGTTCGCTCTTATGCTGAATGCCTTGGTCGTCTTTCTGGCAACTTTAGTGGTGGCGTGGCTCTCTTTCACCGCGATCGAGCAGCCGTTTCTTGGTTTGCGTAAAGCTTATGTTCAGGCAACAGTAACCAGGAACGTACCAAAACAATGAAGCAACGAGAGAACCAGCCGTCATTGGCTGTTTCTTCGCACTTCGCCACCCCTGCCTTCGGCAGTGATTTGAAACTGGAGGTTTTACCAATCGCCTTTCTGCCCAGGCAGCTCACCGGTGTTGCGCAAAGCGAAGATTTTCTACGGCCAGCCACCCTCTTTTTAGCCTTGGTCACCGCCTCCGCCGTTTGGGTGGAAAGCGATGCCTACCGCTATGGCGCGGGTGCGTTGCTGATCTGCGCGCTTGTCCACTATTTCAGGCTGCCAACTGTCGAGCGGCCAGCAATCGGTTGGGTCGCATGGGCCTGCTTCGGCTGGGTCGCCTATATTGCTCTGCGTTATGGTTGGTCAGCATGGCAAAACCCGCAAGCGCGAGGTTCAGCCGAAGGCATCTATTTTTTTCCCCTCGTTTTCCCCACAATGGGCTACGCGCTTTTCGTATCTCGAAAAAGACTGCGCGGATTGGACGACCTTTTTATACTCGTCAGCGCGGTAATGCTGGCCGCGACAATCGACTTCGGATCGGTTTTCGATGGCGAACGCACGCCGTTCCTGATCCATAACAATACGATCCACGCCAGCGTCGGCGCCGGGCTGATCGCAATATGCGCCCTCGGTTATGCCGAGCATGCCTATCGAAATGAAGCCCGGCGTTCCCGGACCGAACAGTCGGCCAGGGTCATTCTGGCCTGCACGGTCATCGCGCTTTGCATGATCGGAGTTTTCGGCGCCAAATCAAAGGGCGTGTGGTTGGCCCTTGGCTTGACGATGCCGATCTATGCGGCGACCTGTCTTGTCCAGCTCCCGCGCCGGCAGGCTTTGATCGGTTCTGCCTTGGCCCTGGCCGCGTTTGCGGTGCTTGTTTATTTCGGCAGCGCTGGCATGATCCACGAACTCGAACCATTTTCCGCCAGCGGTTTTGCATTGTTTGACGCCGTAATTCTGGATGGCTTTCGTGCAGTGCGCGCCGCCATTGCCAGTGGCGCGGTGCCTTTTTCCTTCAATGAGCGCTTGATGTTGTGGAGCAACGCGTTTGAAATCATCAGCGTTTACCCGGTGTTCGGGCCGGGAATTGCCTGGAGCGCTTTGTGGTCCGTGACCAGCTATACTGGCGTTCCATATAACCTCATGCATAACGGCTATCTGGAAATCGCCATCCGTTACGGGATGACGGGGCTGATTTTCCTGATTGGGCTTTACGCGGTGTTTCTGATTTGGCTGGTGCGCGCGCGGCGGCGGGATCTGGTATCCTTGACGAGCTTCAAGATCTGGCTGTTCAGCGTGGCCTTTTTTTCCATCACCTTGCTGACAAACTCCAATAATCGCTTGGCGATCGGAGAATCCTTCATTCTGATAAGTGCAGGATATGCATTCGCAGCGTATTACACCCTATTTCAACCAAAGGTTGATTAAAAATCAACTATTATGCTACTTGAAGTTGCATTGCGCAGCAGGCATAAGCCTGCGTCGATCGCAGACCATAACGCTTCAAGTGGAGACCGACCGTGGCAAAGACAGCGCTTATCACAGGCATCACGGGCCAGGACGGCGCTTATCTCGCGCAGCTCTTGCTGGAGAAAAACTACGATGTTTACGGCCTCGCGCGCCGCTCGAGCAGTTCAGATGTCAATCTCAGCCGGCTCGAATGGCTCGGAATCCAACGCGATGTCCGCATTGTGGATGGAAATCTGCTCGATCTTTCAGGTTTGTTGCGGACCATTTCGGACACCAGCCCCGATGAAGTCTACAACCTTGCCGCGCAGAGTTTCGTGCAATCGTCCTGGCAACAACCGATCCTGACCGGTCAGGTAACCGGGCTTGGCGTCGCCAACATGCTGGAAGCTGTCCGCATCGCACGGCCGGAAGCGCGCTTCTACCAAGCTTCCTCATCTGAAATGTATGGTCGCATCCGCGAACCCATGCAAAGCGAGACGACGCCGTTTTATCCCCGCTCGCCCTATGCCGTCGCCAAGCTTTACGGTCACTGGCTGACGGTAAATTATCGCGAAAGCTTCGGCATGCACGCATCCAGCGGCATCCTTTTCAATCATGAATCGCCCCTTCGCGGCATCGAATTCGTCACTCGCAAGGTCAGCGATGCTGTCGCGCGCATCAAGCTTGGAATGCAATCGGAACTTTGCTTGGGCAACATCGATGCGAAACGCGATTGGGGCCATTCGCGCGATTACGTTCGCGCCATGTGGTTGATGCTCCAGCAGGAGACGGCGGACGATTATGTCGTCGCCACCGGCCAAACCTCGACTGTTCGAAAAATGTGTGAAATCGCTTTCGCCCACGCTGGTCTGGAATTGCAACAGCATTTGGTCATCGATCCGGCTTTGTTTCGTCCCGCCGAAGTCGATATCCTTCTTGGCAACCCGGCCAAGGCGAAGGCCAAGCTCGGGTGGCAGGCAACCGTGACGATGGAGGATATGATCTGTGAAATGGTGGACGCGGATCTGGATCGTCTGGCTCGCAAGGCGCGCCTTGCGGCGTGAGAGATTTGTGGTGACTCTGGAACGGCGCGCACCAGCTTTGATTGCCAAATGAGCCGGCATCGCATTCTCGTCACCGGGTTGCACGGTTTCGTGGGCTCCGCACTCTCTCGTCGGCTGAAACGCCAGTTTCTCGAAGAAAAGATGGAACTGATCTCATTGGACACGCCCGATGGCGAACCGGTGGATATTCGCGACCGCATTTTGGTCAACAAAACGGTCGCACGTCTGCGACCTACTTGCCTGATCCATCTGGCCGCCATCGCTTCCCCGCGCGATGCAGCAACTGATCCAGGCGAAGCGTGGAGCGTCAACGTCAATGGCACGTTCCATTTGGCAAACGCCGTCAAGGAATACGCGCCCACCGCCCGCTTCGTCTTCGCAAGCAGTTCCGAAATCTACGGTGAAAGCTTCGCCAATGCTGGCAGCCCGCTGGACGAAACCGCAGCGCTGCATCCGCTTTCCGTTTACGGTGCGACGAAAGCCGCCGCTGACCTGATGCTGGAACAGATGGCGCGCGAAGGGTTGCGAGCGACGCGGTTTCGTCCCTTCAACCACACCGGTGCCGGTCAAACGGCCCACTATGTCGCTTCTGCTTTCGCACGACAAATCGTGCGTATCGAAGAGGGCTTGCAGGAACCGGTGATGATGGTCGGCAATCTGGAAGCGAAGCGCGATTTCCTGGATGTCTCCGACGTGGTCGATGCCTATCTTCGTGCAGCCATGTCCGATAATGAAACCGGGATCGGTGCCTTCAATCTCGCAACTTCCAAGCCCATACGCGTTGGAGATCTGCTCGAAATCCTGATCGGCCTGTCGCAGGCCAGGATCGAAATTCGCCAGGATCCGGCACGTATGCGTGCCAATGAAATCGCCGTGGTGTCCGGCAACGCTGCGCGCGCTTATTCGGTTTTCGGCTGGAAGGCCGAAACGTCACTGGAAGAAACGCTTTCAGCTCTTCTCCATCACTGGCGGATATTAGCCATCGAGCAACCTGAACATCTCAGCTGATAAGCCCCTTGGGGCAGATCAGCGAAACGTTAGTTCTTCAAGAATGTGTTCCAGTCGATCTTGAGCGATCCATCCTGCTCGCTCAGAAAATCTTTCTCCGCCGCCTTGGCTTGTTGCTCCTGAGGTTGCGACGATGGCCGTTGGCTCAGCAAAGCGCCCAACAACTGGAGATTGCCCATCGAAATCAGCTGAGCATAAGCGAGCGCCAGTCCGCCACCTTGGCGAATTCTGAGCAGATTTTCCGCATCAAGCCCATTCAACACCGTCTCATTGATACGAAGCAGACCAGCCACCTCGCGCGCGTCGGGCCCTTCGCCAATCTTGATCGGCCAGTCTTCCAGCAGGTTGACCTCATCGAGCACACGAACGGCTGCGGCCGCTGCCTGTTCGCCTTGTTGGATCGTCGAAACGAACTCCATGATCTTTGCGGTTGCCGGATCGATTTGCCCTTGCGCGTCGAAGAAGGCATTGCCTTCTTGAGACGCGCCATCAACCACCAGTCCGCTTGTTTCGTCGACACAAAGAACCAGCTTTTCTCCCTCTGCTTTTGCGAGCTTGAAAGGATGGCTCCGCAGGATCGCGGGCATATAAAGCCCAACCCAGCTTCCCTGCCCTGTCACCATCAGACTGCGGCTCTGTTCCAGACCTAATACCCCCACAAGAACCGGGCCTGTTTCCGAGCGGACAAAAGCCATTGGAAGAGCGCGGGCAGCCGCACCGACCTCGGCCAACACGATTGGAACGAGATGGCGATCGGCGGCAAAGCTCAGGTCACGCGGCGCCAGCCATTTCTTGTTGGCGTGGCGGTCTCGCGAGATGGGGCGAAAATTGGCAGCCATAAGCTCCGTCCTGTTGTGTCCTGCTTGTTCTTTTCACCGTGATACGCATCCAGGCACCATGGATCAATATCTACCATAGGTTGCATTTCTTAATTGAGTGCAGTACTGCGGATATTCCTGCCGCAGAGGTTTCCGAGCCGCGATTCTGTATGAAAATCATCCTTTCTGTGGAGCCGATCCGCCCTCCCTTAACGGGCATCGGCCGTTATACGCTTGAGCTTGCCCGCAATCTCACACAACTTGAGATTGTCGATGAACTTCGTTTCTTCAACGGATCGGAGTTTTTGGCTGAACTCCCTGACGGCGTGTCCTTAACGGAGACGTCGACGGCATCGGCGATGCTGCGATTCAAACATCAGGTCGCTCGTCTTCCCTTCGTGCTTGAGCTTTATCGGCGCGCGCTTGGTAAAGCCCAGCGTGAGATGCTCAACGGAAACGGCGAATATCTTTATCACGGCCCGAATTTTTATCTTCCCGATCGAGACGGCCCATCGGTTGTCACAATTCACGATCTGTCGATCCTGAAGATGCCCGAGCACCATCCGCCGGAGCGCGTCGCGTTCATGACGAAAGAGATCGAGCGCGCCGTTGATCGAGCGAGCCATGTCATCACTATTTCCGAATTTGTCCGGGATGAGATCGCTCGCCATTTCTCAATTTCCCGAGATCGCATCACAGTCACGCATCTCGCAGTGGCAAAGGAATTTGCTCCCCGCCCCGAGCGGGAAATAGCGCCATATCTTCATACGCTCGGGCTGATCCCGTCCGGTTATACGCTTTACGCGGGAACGATCGAACCGAGAAAGAACCTGGAACGGTTGCTTTCAGCCTATGAGGCGTTGCCCGTTTCTTTGCGTCGCATATATCCGCTGGTGTTTGCAGGCTACAAAGGTTGGAACAACGCACAGATCCACGCGCGCATTCGCCGGGGAGAAACCGAAGGCTGGGTCCGTTATCTCGGCTACGTAGCGGAAGAAAGCCTTCCCCTTCTGTACGCCGGAGCGCGGCTATTCGCCTTCCCCTCCCTTTATGAAGGCTTCGGCCTGCCGGTCCTTGAAGCTATGGCGTCCGGGGTGCCGGTCGTGTGCTCGAATGTAGCCTCATTGCCGGAAATCGCCGGCAACGCGGCTATGACGGTTGAACCGCGGAATATTCCCGCTTTATCTTCGGCATTGGAGCAAGGCCTAGCCGATCCGCATTGGCGCGCGAAGGCGATTGCCGCCGGTTTCGAGCAGGCCTCGCGCTTTAGTTGGAAGCGCTGCGCCGAGGAAACTGCGCAGGTATATCGCCGCACACTGGATCAGGCGGCGTGATCCCGGCGTCGCTCCCAAAATTTGGTTTGGCCCGGATCTGGGCCTACCGGTATTTTATCCTGTCCTCGATCGCGACAGAGCTACGCCTACGCGTGGTCGGCAGTCGTCTCGGCCTGGTTTGGCTGATTATCTCGCCGCTTTTGCAGGTCGCAATTTATGCGCTTGTTTTGTCGACCGTGATGCGCGCACGCCTCCCCGGCGTCGAAAACCAGTATGCCTATGCGATCTATCTGCTGGCTGGCTTTCTTGCCTGGTATCCGTTTACGGAAATCATCACGCGCTGCGTGACCTTGTTTCTGGATAACGCCAACGCGCTCAAGAAAATCGCTTTTCCCCGTGCTGTCCTGCCCATGGTGGTGGTCGGGGTCGCCGTTTTCAATAATTTCGTAATGGTCGCCGTCACGGCTGCGGTTTATCTTTTGATGGGGCATATGCCGAGCGCACACGTTTTGTGGCTCCCGGTTCTGTTGGTTGAAAATGTCGCGCTCGCATCCGGCATTGGCCTGTGTTGTGGCGTGCTCAACGTCTTTATTCGTGATGTTGGACAGTTGACCCAGATCGGGCTTCAGTTTGGCTTCTGGCTGACCCCGATCGTTTATGTGATTGACATCATTCCCGAAAGCTATCGTTGGCTGATCGCGCTCAATCCGGCCTTCTGGATCGTCGATAGTTATCATCGTGTTCTGGTCTACGATCAGCCACCAGACTTCCTTTCATTGACGGCAGCAATCGTTTTAGCGTTCGCCCTGCTGATGCTTGGGCGCTTTATGCTGCGTCGCAGCCAGGCTGATATGATGGATACGCTGTGACCTTGCCGCTTTTGCAGTTGGATGGCGTGGGCAAGGCTTTTCGACGCTACAATAAGGAAAGCCATCGGTTGCTGCGTTGGTTTGGCATGCCAGCTCCCGCGCCACAAGAGCGTTGGGTCTTGCGCGATATCGATTTGCGTGTGGATCGCGGCGAAGCGATCGGCATCGCTGGCCGCAACGGCGCAGGCAAAAGCACGCTCCTCAAAATGATCGCGGGCATTACGCGCCCAAGCAAAGGGCACATCGGGCTTAATGGTCGCGTCGCTGCCATTCTCGAACTCGGCATGGGCTTCAGCGGCGAATTGACCGGGCGTCAGAACGCCTATCACGCGGCAGGCATGATGGGTTTCAATCGGGCTGAAATCGAAGCTGCGTTACCCGATATGATTGGCTTTGCCGAATTGGGTGCCTATTTCGACCAGCCCCTTCGCACTTATTCCAGCGGCATGCAGATGCGTTTGGCCTTTGCGGTGGCAACGGCATTCCGCCCTGACATCCTCATCGTGGATGAAGCCTTGGCCGTGGGCGATGCCTATTTCCAGCATAAAAGCATGGAGCGCATCCGCGCTTTTCAAGCCAAAGGCACAAGCCTGATCCTGGTGTCGCACGACAAGGTCGCGCTGCAAAGTCTTTGCGATCGCGCGATCCTGCTTGATGACGGAGAGATGGTTCGCGACGGTGATCCGCAATCCGTGCTCGATTATTACAATGCGTTTCTTGCCCGTAAGGAAGGGGAGATCATCGAAGTCGAGAAGCTGGATGATGGCCGAAGCCGCACAATTTCAGGCACGCGCCAGGCCGTGATCGAAAAAGCGGAATTATGCGACGATAGCGGAAACGCCGTCGACACGGTGTCTGTGGGCGCACAGGTCGAACTCGTCGTTCTTGCGCGCGTCCAAACGGCAATCCCGTCACTGGTTCTGGGTTATGCAATCAAGGACAGGCTGGGACAAACATTTTTCGGTACCAACACCGCGTTCAGCGGGCAAACCCTCCCCAACCTTCACGCTGGCCAAAGCGCCCGCTTTCGAATTTCGTTTCCGCTCATGCTGGGTCCGGGAAGCTATTCGATTGCCTTGTCGCTTTCGGCGGGTGAAAGCCATATCGACGCCAATTATGAGTGGCGGGATCTGGCGGTGATGTTTGACGTGGTCAATCTCGACAGGCCGCCCTTCGACGGCAAGATGTTCATACCGCCTCGCATCACGGTGGAAGCGTGAGATCATAGATCGCCAAGGAAATTTCTCGCGATCGTGTCCCAGGAATAGCGCTCTTCAACCTGCGTGCGGGCAGCATTCACCATCTGGTCAAGTTGATCCTGCGGCGCGGCCTCGAATTGCGACAAAGCCTCCGCGAGTTCGCCGGTGCCGTGTTCGATAAAATGCGTACCCGCCTGGATCGCCAGTCCACGAGCGCCCACTTTGCTTGAGATCACCGGAACACCGGCGGCAAAATAATCCAACATTTTGAGATTGGTGCCAGAGCCGGAACGCATGGGATTTAGCGCCACATGGGCGGCGCCCAGACAGTCATTCCGGGTTTGTGCATCCACCTGCCCTAGAACATCCAGATTTGCGGGAACGGCCCTCCCCGCAAAGGGATGGCAGACGCTACCGAGCACAATAAACCGAAAGTTGAGAAACCGCCTGGCAGTCGCGATAATATCTTCTACAGCTTCCAGATTGGGCTGGTGCCAACTCCCCATGAACAGCGCGACCGGCGTATCCGTCAGCCCGGTTCGGGCTTGCAGCCGGCGTCGCTTACTTGGCGCGGTGAATGCAATTTCGTCCAGCGCGACACCATTCGGCACCAGATGGAGACGGGCACGTGTAGGACCATAAAGCTCCGTCAATCGAGCGAGATCTTCCGACGCGCACCCCATAACATGACTGGCAGATCGCCAGGCGCGCTTTTCGACCCTTTCGATTTCACTCAACAAACGCGGCCCGGCCGAAAAATTGGCGAGCATGCGGGTTTTCAAATCCAGTTCCACGTCCTGAGCTTCATACCAAAGCGGTTTGGTGCCCAGCGCATGTTGAAGCGGCTCGACCAAATAGGGGTGACAGGCGATGCCCGCTCTGCTGGTTGCGCAACTATAGGCCAGCGCTTGCGCATATTCCGGCGTCAGATCCGTCGCGAAGGCGCATGCGATATCGCCCACAGGCTGCCTGCCAACCGCTTCCGCGATCAGCTGTTCGGCGCGGATATGACTTGCCGATTTGGCGATGCGAATCTCTACCACGCCCGGCGCGATTTCGCGTGGCTTCGCCCCTTCGTCATGCAACGTCACCAAATCGACATCGAAGTCGTCGGCCAGCTCGCGGTAGAGATTGAATACCCTGGCTTGGCCGCCTCCCATTGGCGGGAAGATCGGGAAGGTGGCTGCGACCGTCAGCTTCGGCTTGCGGGTCAAAATTATCTTGGGTGCCGGCTGTGGCCGTTCCATCAAACTGCGAAAAACCCTGTCCCAGGCAATATGGGCCACACTTTCCCGACCGGCCTTGCCCATCTCTTCTGCTTGCTGTGGATGCTCGGCAAACCAGGCCAGTCTTTCACCCAGCGCCTGCGCATTGGGCTCGGTCACAAATCCGTTCACCTGGTCGCGTACGATTTCCGTTGGTCCACCTGCATCGAGTACGGTCACAACCGGTTTGCCGCTGCGCATGGCCTCAACGGTGATCAAACCGTAATCCTCGTCGCGCGGCACGTAAGGCACGGCGAGCGCGTTCGCATAAAGACCGGGCATTTCGTCGTCGGCGACGAAGCCTAGAAAGCGAATGCGCGGATCGGATCGCGCAAGGTCTTTCAAGCGATCTTCATCAGGCCCGGAGCCCGCGATCAGCAACGGGAGATCGGCTTTCACGAAGCGCATCGCTTCCATGATCAAATCAACCCGTTTGGGGCGATCGAGCCGGCTCGATGTGAAAAAGTATTTCTGCGCTCCATTGCGATAATCATGCCGGTGCGGCGGATGATGCAGCGGCGTGACCTGCGCACCGGGAGGAAAATAGCCCACACGCTTTGCGACAGTCCCGGCATTCGAGGCATAGCGTTGGATGCGCATGCGCGATAACCCGATGCCATCCAGAAAATGCACGATGGCGCGCGCCAACGGGCCGGGAAACATAAACACATCGTCCGATATGCCGCTGTTTCTGAGCGTCTTGTAGCGTTCGAAAAACTCGGGAAGCAGTTGGTCCGACGCCCCCTGATCTCCCGCCACGTCTTCCATCCAGCGCACCAGGGCGCGGGCGCGCGACGAGCTGATCGCTTCGGCGCCTGGACCGGAATATGTATCGTAAAGCCCCCGCAAACGGTGGAGCATGTAGCAGACATGGTTAGGATGCTTGACCATCCAGCCGGGATATTTGCCGGAGATCACGCAGTCGTAATGAGTGAGATCCAATTGGGAAAACGCCTTATAGGAGGCGATCAGGCCATCCAGTGTGTCTTCCGGTGAAATCAGCGAGACAATGTCGCAGCTATGCGGCGTTTGCTGTTCGATATGAGCTTGCAGGCCCCACCAGAGATTCTCTGCGCCCCCCACGGCAAACGGGATCGGATGTGGCGTCACGATGGCTATTTTCATGATGCGGAAGGCACAGCCCGTCCGGCGCTCGGCGCGGTCATCATCTCCCGTCCATACAATGCGCCATGCAGCAAGACTTCGACCACAGTGTTCCAGTCGATGCCCATTGCGCGATAATGCTCGAATCCGGCTCGCCCCATACGGCTCGCCCAATTCCGATCTTCCATTACACGCATCAGGACTTCACCGATCGCGTGAGGAACCGGCTCGCAAATAAGCCCCGTTTCGTTTTCGATCACGAATTCCAACGGCCCGCCTGAATCCGTGCAGGTAATGACAGGCTTTGAGGACAGCATCGCTTCCAGCGTCACATATCCATAATCCTCGTCCAGCGGCCCGAAGAAGATGGCGCTGGCATGCGCATAAAGCGCGATCATTTCCGCGCGCGAAATCTCTCCAAGAAAGCGCACATGCTGGCTGATGCCGAGTTCGCGTGAAAGATCTTCGAGAAAGGCTCGTCGGCCGCCTGTTCCCGCAAAAATGACCTGAACAGGTTTCGGGCAACTCGCCACGGCTTTGAGAAGCAAATCCTGCCGCTTCAGGATTTCCAGCCGGCTCGGCGCAAAAATATACGGCAGCGCAGGCTCGCAATGAAACGCGTCCTCATTTGCCGGCGGATGATAAAGGGCAGCCGACTCCAGCCCGTTGAAATGCCGCAAGCGCTGCGACACGCGTTCGGCAATCGTGAACACGGCCTTGGCGTTGCCAATCCCCCTCTGATCGGCTGCGAGAATCTGCGCGCGCAGATGGTCGGTTTCCTTCACGCCTTTCGACCATCCATAGGGCGTATCGAACAGATCGTAAGCCGGTCTGTGCTGATGCAGGAGCCAAAGCGCCTTGTTAGGATGCTCAATCAGATAGGCTGGAAATTTGAGACCGATCAGTGCGTCGATCTGGCCACCACCATACCTTCCGAAGTCCACTGTAGCCGCCTGTGCCATCGCTTGATGTGCCGCAGCCGGCGGTTCAAACTGGAATGGCATGCGGATCGTATGCAGGCTGTGCCCAGCGTGGCGAAGTGCCTCTTCCAGTCCCGCTGCCAGGAACTCCGCGCCGCCATAGACACCCGGCGTGTAAACCGTAGCAACACCGACCCGCATCAAGCCTCTTCCTTTTGCAAAGGCTTACGCGCAAACACCGCGTAATCGGCAGGCTGTCGAAACCAGTCATTGACCTCACCCGGACTGAACCCGCTTTCCGGTTGATCCAGGCGACAATCATCCTCACGCCTGATGATCCGCACATCCACAAAGCCGCGTGTTTCCGCGATAAAGCGAAGGAAGTCAGGTGGCAGCGGTTTGTTGTGGGTCGGATCGTAGTGAAAGGTGCAGGCACCCACCACCAGATTTTCCGGATTGGGCGTTTCAAACAGCACAAACCCGCTCGGCGCCAGCGCGGTGAAAGCGCCATCGAACAGCGCGACCAGATCTGCAAAGGCAAGATGCTCGACGATATGGAAGCCGGTAATCGCGCCGAGTTCACTTTTTCCCAGCGCTCGCAGATGCGCCAAGGCGTCGCCCGTTTCGACGTCGAGACCCCGCGCGCGCGCTTCCCCTGCCATCGCGTCGTTAAGGTCGATTCCGCGCGCCTCGATATTGGCATTGCGCAACAAAGTGAGCCATTCGCCTCGCCCGCAACCAATATCAAGCACAGCTTTACCCGATGATATCGTGTCGGCTTCGCGGAAGAGATTGAGATAACGCGTGAGCCTGTCGGTAATGACTTCCGGTGATCCACGAAACCGGTTCTCAAAAGCAAGGTAAAGACGGTCAAGCGAAGCGT
>JAFAGL010000319.1 GCA_023422735.1 Pseudomonadota bacterium | reverse complement strand
CCTTCTTCCGTTTTTTGCGACGAACGAGTCGATCACCCAGAATGTCCTGTTCGGCGATAATCGTCATGTTCGCCGTACTGAAACCAGCCTCTACAGGCAGGACCGCAAGCGCGGCCTGCCCAGGCTTGAGCTTTTCAACACCACCTAGCCGGTCCACGATGACCAAGTTTTCGAGACCGCGTTCTTCGAGAATTGTACTCAGGCGATCAAGGGAACCCTCGCTCCAGCCAGCGATCACCATGCGCTTGCCGGCGGCTCGCTCATCGGCAATGTAGGACGTTACAGCATCAAAGACATTTGCCTTGGGATCGGCCCGCTCTTCCGCGAAACTGCGCCCTGCATGAGATCCGGCATGAATAATTCGCCTGTCACTTCCTTCCGGCGCATAGAATGGAGAAAGTTCAATCGACAACCGGTCCTGCTCGGCCCGCCTCACGTCATCAGGTGAAAGATAGAGTAGTTCGGGTCGGATCGGCTTGTAGGGAACCGCATCTCCGAATTCCTTACTGCTACCTTGCGCTTTACGCGCTTCGTAATGATCGGTGATCAGAGTATGTCGTTCGCCCAAGGCCTCTCGGGCCAGATAATCGAAAACGACAGGCGCTTCAGGCAGATAATCGAAAATGCATTCCACGTGGTCGAAGAAAAAAGGAAGCCAGTGTTCCATGCCCGCAAAGCGGCGACCTTCGCTGATTGCAGCGTAAAGCGCATCGTCCCGGCTGGGTGCTCCAAATGCTGCGATATAGTTCCTGCGAAAGCGACTGATTGCGTCCGGATCGAGCGAAATCTCGCTCATCGGGCGCAGCACAAATTCCTTTCGTTGGCCAGTGGTCCGCTGATCAGCAGGATTGAACGCGCGGATCGATTCGAGAGTGTCACCGAAGAAGTCCAAGCGCAACGGTTCGGCAGTTCCGGGCGCGTAGACATCGAGAATTCCGCCGCGCACGGCAAACTCGCCCACGTCGCGAACCGTACCAACGCGGTCGAAACCTTCGCGCTCCAACCTTCCAATGAGCGCTTTCATATCAACTTGATTGCCGGGGCGCGCCGAATAGAACTGCGCGGCGAGCGTCTCCGCGGGTAACATTTTCTGCAGGGTGGCATTTGCGGACGTAAGAATGACCGCGCGATGGGGCTTCTCGCGTAAAGCCAGCAGAGAAGTCATCGCCTCCAGTCTGCGCGCTGCCGCATCAACACCCGGCGAAACACGATCGTAAGGCAGACAATCCCAAGCAGGCAGTTGGAGCACTGGAATAGATGGATCGACGAATGCAAGTGCATCCGCGAAAGCTGGGAGCCGCTGTCCGTCCCGTGCAACGAAGATGACGGGGCCATTGCCGCTTTCGATGACAATTCGAGCCAGCACGAATGCCTCGAAGCCATCCGCCACATTGTCGATCGTGATCGAGCCGACTGTCGACTTCGGTAATCCAAGTGTAGGAAGAACTGTCATTTCGAAAAAGCCAAACCCTGCGCGCGGGCATTGGAAACGATGCGCCTCATCAATGGTGTATCAAGCAACACGGGCATTTCGCGCTCACCAGTCATGAAACTGAAGAGATCAACATCGGGAACGTCTAGTATCTGCTCATATTGGATGAGCTCTTCCTCATTCAAGTCATGGATTGCAGCGTCCGCAAACCGACCCAGAATAAGATCCATTTCCCTGATGCCCCGTCTCCATGAACGCAACAACGCTTTCTTGGCGCGCGGTTCCAACCCGTCGCTGGAGCGAATAGTACCGGTCATGAGAGGAGCCTTGATATAGGGTGCCGAGATGGTTGCTGGTGCATATAACCTGCACACCGTCCGGTGTCAGCTATCCAGCCTTCGATATCCTGACGAACTTGGAACTCCAACAGAAACCGCATAAACAGCGCCCATGCGCCCTGTCGAACTGGATCCACTTTTTGCACCCGCGACCTCACTTGAAGGTGTGGGGCCAAAACTTGTCAGCTTGCTCGAAAAAGTCGCGACAGGTGACTTCACCGACCGCGATTTACGTGTCGGCGATCTGCCTTTCATTTTCCCAACCGGTGTCATCGATCGCCGGGACCGCCCTTCAATTGTGTCTGCCCCAGAGGGCGCTATCGTTACATTGGAGATCACGGTTGATCGGCATCAACCGGCACCTCGGGGAAATCGAAATGCTCCTTATCGCGTGTATGCGCATGACGACACGGACGAAATTACGCTGACATTCTTTCGTGGCCACGCCACGTGGCTGGAAAAGCAATTGCCTGAGGGCGAAAAGGTTGTCGTCAGTGGCCGGATGGAGTGGTTCAACGGGCGACCGAACATGGTTCACCCGGACCATATCGCCCTCGCTGATAATGCCGATCAGCTGCCATTACTGGAACCGGTATATCCGCTTACCGCAGGCTTGTCCGCAAAGGTGCTTCGCAAGGCCATCCAGGCGTCACTTAGGCGCGTGCCGCAGCTTCCAGAATGGCTTGATGCCGAACTCATTCGCCGCCAGTCTTGGCAGCCCTTTGCCCAGTCGCTTCAGGTACTTCACTGGCCAGATGATCCAGAAGGAGTTTCGCCGGAAACTCCAGCATGGCGTCGACTGGCCTACGATGAACTCCTCGCAAGCCAGGTCGCCCTGGCTCTTGTGCGGTCAAAAATGCGACGTCTGGCTGGTCGGCCGCTTCAAGGCAGCGGCAAAGTTGTAGAAGCGATCAAAGCTGCACTCCCTTATGAACTGACGCAGAGCCAAACGCAGGCTTTTTCCGAAATCGAAGCGGATTTGGCGGACCACGAGCGTATGGTTCGATTGCTGCAAGGGGATGTTGGTGCGGGTAAAACCGTGGTGGCTTTGCTTGCTATGGCACGGGCGGCGGAAGCGGGTGGTCAAAGTGCATTGATGGCTCCGACCGAAATTCTGGCCCGCCAGCACTTTGCCACCATCGCACCCTTGGCTGAGAAAACCGGCCTCAAGGTAGCTGTACTGACCGGACGCGAAAGCGGCAGACAACGTGCGAATGTGCTTGCAGGGATTAACGATGGAAGCGTCGACATCGTCATAGGAACACATGCACTGTTTCAAGAAGGTGTCACCTACCGTGATCTCGTGCTCGCAATCGTCGACGAGCAGCATCGCTTTGGTGTGCATCAGAGGCTTGCAATCACCGCTAAAGGTGCTGCACCGGACATGCTCGTAATGACCGCGACACCAATTCCGCGAACATTGGTCCTATCTGCGTTTGGCGACATGGATGTCTCCCGGCTCACGGAGAAACCCAAAGGTCGTCAGCCAATCAAGACCGTAACGCTCCCGCTAAGCCGGATCGACGAGCTCGTGATGCGCATGGAGGCGGCTGTCACGGAAGGCCAGAAGATTTACTGGATATGTCCTCTGGTGGAGGAATCAGAAGAAATCAAGCTGATGTCTGCGGAGGACCGCTTCCAGAAATTGAGGCCAATTTTCGGTGAACGGATCGGGCTTATTCATGGACGGATGAAAGGCGCGGAGAAGGACGCAGCCATGGCGGCTTTCAAGTCTGGCACCACCAGACTTCTGGTCGCCACCACGGTGATCGAAGTCGGCGTGGATGTTCCCGATGCGACGATCATCATCATCGAACATGCAGAGCGGTTCGGACTTGCTCAGCTTCACCAGTTACGCGGACGTGTTGGCCGCGGCGCCAAGCCCTCTACCTGTGTTCTGCTTTATAAGGACCCCGTAGCCGAGGTTGCCCGAAAACGCCTGAGCGTATTGCGTGAAACCGACGACGGTTTCGTGATTGCCGAAGAAGATTTGAAGCTGCGCGGGGAAGGCGAATTGATGGGCGCGAAGCAATCCGGCACACCCGGCTTCCGGGTTGCAAGATTGGATGTGCATGCCGATCTTCTGGAAATTGCCCGAGATGATGCCCGTCTTCTGTTGCAAACCGACCCGGAACTGAAATCTCGGCGTGGCGAAGCGGTCCGCTGTCTGCTCTATCTTTATGGGCGAGACGAAGCCATCCGTTTGCTACGCGCTGGGTAGCGACTGGTTTGGTCCTTCCAAACTTGCTTCAACTTCGGATTTCGAACCGTGAAACTCAGGCGTTACAAGTCCCGCCGAAACCATGAATCGGACTGCTTCCTCAATTGTCATCGTTAGCGGGATTACGTCTTCCTCGCGTACATACATAATGTAGCCGGTGGTGATATTCGGCGTGATCGGCCGAAAGACAGCCATAACCTTGCCTTCCCGCTCGGCAAGAGCGGCATTGATCTCCGACTCCTGCTGCTTCGGTATAAAGACAATCGACCACGTGCCTCGCCGCGGCCATTCGACAAGCCCAACTTTGCGAAAGAGTTCGCTTCGATTGTCGAGCACGGTCGTGAAAATCTGTTTTAATCCGCGGTAAATGTTCCTTGCCAGTGGGATCTGGTCGAGGACGCCTTCTCCGAGTTTGAGGATCGAGCCACCGATGAAGCTAGCAGTCAGAAACCCGACAATCGTAATGAAAATAAGCGCGACCACGAGTCCGAATCCAGGGATCGCGAACGGGAGATAACTGTCTGGGGTATATCTGTAGGGGATATACGGCTTTACCCAGCTGTCGATCAGATGAACGAAATACCAGGTCAGATAGGCCGTGATCGCCAGCGGGGCGATCACGACGACTCCGGTCAAAAAATAATTTCGTATCCGCGCCATTCCGCGAAGCTTTTTGGTTTCGGCCATATCGCGCTCTGCCCCTGCCGATCCAATCTAGCCGAATTAAGCTTTCCAACCAACGAAAGAGGCCGCAAAGACGGGCGTTTGCGGATCACTCCACCGTGACGGACTTTGCTAGGTTTCGCGGTTGATCGACGTCCGTTCCCATGAACACCGCTGTGAAATATGCCAGCATCTGGATCGGAAGAGCATAGACAATGGGCGAAATGATTTCCGGGACGTCAGGAAGTACTATTGTTTCCAAAGCGTCGACCGTAGCTCGCTTATCACCCTCAGTGTCAGTGATGAGGATGATGCGGCCGCCGCGCGCGGCGACCTCTTGCATGTTTGACACGGTTTTGTCGAAATTTCGGTCGTGAGGGGCAATCACGATAACCGGCATATCTTCATCGATCAGCGCAATCGGCCCATGCTTCAACTCGCCGGCCGCATAGCCTTCAGCATGGATATAAGAAATTTCCTTGAGCTTGAGAGCGCCTTCCATCGCCAGCGGAAAGCTTGTGCCTCGACCCAAATAAAGCGCATGCTTGGCTTGCGAAAGTTCACGCGCAAGCTTTTCGATCTGGGTGTCTAGCTTCAATACGGCTGAAGCCAGACGGGGCGCTTCGGATAGATAACGAACCAGTTCTGTTTCTTCGTCCGGAGAAATATATCCGCGTTGGACCCCTGCGCGGACGGCGAGCGAGGCGAGCACCACCAACTGACAAGTGAAAGCCTTGGTGGAAGCCACTCCGATCTCTGGACCAGCCAAGGTTGGGAATATCGCGTCCGACTCACGCGCAATCGTGGATTCCGGAACATTGACGACGGCGGTGATCGGAATGCCTTGGGCGCGGCAATACCTTAACGATGCCAGCGTATCGGCTGTTTCGCCCGACTGCGAAATGAAAAGAGCCGCGCTGTTTGGCGAGATCGGCATCTCACGATAGCGAAACTCCGAGCCGACATCGATATCAACAGGAAGTCTCGCATAGCGCTCAAACCAGTATCGCGCCACGGAACCAGCAAGAAACGCCGTGCCACATGCCGATATTGAAAGCCGATCAATGTTTGCAAAATCAAAAGGCAGATCTCTCGCCCGGGTCCGTCCCTCCACAAAATCCAAATAATGGGCAAGGGTATGGCCGATCACCTCAGGTTGCTCATGGATTTCCTTTTCCATGAAATGCCGATGATTACCTTTGTCGACCATGAAACTCGTTGACAAAGCCTTGGTCTTCGGTCGGTCGACCGGCTGACCTTCTATATCGAAGATCGAAAAGGAGTTTCGACGGATAACAGCCCAGTCACCATCTTCCAGATAGGTAATGATGTCCGTGAATGGGGAAAGTGCAACCGCATCCGAGCCAAGGAACATCTCGCCGTCACCATGACCTACGGCAAGCGGCGGACCGTTGCGCGCCGCATCAATCAGATCGTCTTCACTCTTGAAGAGCACCGCAAGCGCGAAGGCACCCTGAAGA
>JAFAGL010000318.1 GCA_023422735.1 Pseudomonadota bacterium | reverse complement strand
GCACGACCCGCGCGCAGGTGAGCGGAACTTCGAGGCTTGTCAGGTGGAAGGGGCGGTAGAACGTGAAATAAGGCCCTTCGCCCAGCTTGAGATCGTTCATGCGTTCGCGCAAGCGCGGATGCGCCATTTCAGCCACCACGAAAACGCCGGGCGCCACGCCTTTGCCGATCGAAAAATCGACCACGCCCTTGCGCGATAGCACGCCGCCGTCTTCCACCGGGCAAAGTACGCGCGGCAGGTCGTCAAGCGTTGCGGCCGGGCCGTGCATGCCGGCTTTGTCGGGAATGAGGCCGGTGGCATTGGCAATGGCGCACATTTCCACCATCGTCTTCGAGCCGTCGACGAACTCGACCAGCATGCGCGGATTCATGTTACGTCGTTCGGCTTCGGCACGATAATCGTCCGGGGTCGCATCGTGATTGAGCGGATTGTTCTTGCCCTTTCCGGCTGCGACCACTGTGTAGCCAAGAGCCGAAACCAACTCGATCAGTTCCATGCACGAAGAGGGCTCGTCGCCCGCGCCGACGGAATACACCACACCCAGCCGGTCTGCGGTCTGCCGCAGATAGGCGCCGATAGTAACGTCAGCCTCGACATTCATCATCACAAGATGCTTGCCATGCTCCATCGCGCGCATGCCGATATCGGCGCCGGCAGTCGGCTTGCCCGTAGCATCCACAACCACTTCCACCAGCGGATTGGAGATCACGAGTTCGACGTCCCGCGAGATTGCCATCTTGCCGGCCTCGATCGCGCGCGTGACATCGGCCTCGCTGGCTGCGTCGACCGCGCTGTCTTCCGGCAGTTCAGCGATGCGCACAGCTTCGCGCGCTTTGAAACCGCTGCGGTCCGCCACAGCAGCCACGGCAATGCCCTTCATCTGCGCGACCTGCGTGATGATATCGGTCCCCATCTCGCCGCAGCCGATCAAACCGATGCGGACCGGTTGTCCGGCTTCCTCACGCTTGGCGAGGTCGCGTGCCAGTCCGGTAGGAGCGACGTTGAGCATGTTTGGCATCCTTTAACGGTGCTTCGAAGGTGGCGGAGATAGACGGCGCGTTAAGCCATTTGTCAACAAAAGTGCCGCTTTCCCACGCATTTGGAGAACGCGACGTTAAGTAGCGCGTGCTAGATGGTTCACTATGTCCGATCCTGACCAAGTATCGACCGAGCGATCTGCTGTTGGTTTCCTGGCCCGTGCCTGGAAGCAACGGGTGATCTTGCGCGATTATTTTTATGCGATCAGCGGTTCAGGCGGGCGGCTGGTCTTTTCTCTGCTTTATTTTGTCGCCTTGGCGAATACGCTTTCGATCGCGGAATTCGGCTTGTTCGCGACGGCATCCGGCGCTGGCGTTATGCTGTCACGGATCCTTGGATTTGGATTCACTGCGCCCTTATATCGCGCAGCGACCGTACGTCCGCGATTGATTGGGACATTCGCAGCCGGCTTCCTGGCGATGGGCGTGCTGTCGCTTCCCGTTCTGGTTCTGGCGAGTGCCGCTGTTTTCGCGATTTTCTTCGCCGGTGACCTGCGCCCCTGGATCTTTGCCGAGATCGTGCTCGCCGAAGCGCTTTTGTGGCGCGTGACGGAAACGGTTGTCATCGTCAACAATGGAATGAACCGGTTCGGACGGGCATCGGTCCTGGTCATTGTCGGTACCGTTTTTCGTGCGATCGCGGCTGGTGTGTTTGCATTCATGGCGCTGCGCTACGGGTTCGGACTGGCGCAATGGGCGCATTTTTATCTGGCCGCAAATGCTGCCGCGTTGTTGATAGGTCTGCTGGTCTTCACGCCGCCGATGCTGCTTGAGTTTCGTCCAGGACTGTATTGGAAGCGCTTGCCGGATGCCCTTTACGTGTCGGGCGCGGAAATCCTGTTTTATCTCCAGATGGAGTTCGACAAGCTTCTGGTTCTGTCGCTTGGCGGCCCGCATCTCGCGGGTATCTACGCGATCGTTATGCGATTGGTGGACCTGACCGCAATTCCTGTGCGGACGTTTTCGATGATGCTGGTTCAGCGCTTGATGCGTATGCCTGAGGGATTACGAAGCTGGCGCCTTCGCGTCGGCATTGAAGCAGGGATTTTCGTTACCTCCGTTCTCGGATTGCTGGGTTTGGCCGTCATTCTGACCCTCTTCCCGAATGCGCTCGGTCGCAATGTGGCGACGGCCAGCGGCCTGGTTGGATTGGCGCTCGCCATTCCCGGATTTCGCAATCTCGTTGAATATCATGCGGAACTTTTGTTCGCGCGAGGGCAAACGCTTTGGCGAGGCGTCAATCTTCTTTTGTTGACGGTGGCGAAGCTTTGCATCCTGTCCATTCTGCTAGCGAGAACCGAACAAGCAGAAGTTCTCATAGGTTGGCTGAACGGAGGCTTCGGCCTTCTTTATGTGTTCTCCGCCATCCTGACTTACGCCGCGATGAACCGCCCCGCCAAGCGTTTCTAAGCCTGGTCGAGCATTTTTCGAATGAGGGCGATATCCGTGCCGGTGAAGGACTGGATGCCGATCGCAACCTGGTCAGGAGACATATCATTCAGAAAGGCGCGCAGGGTGTCAGCGTTCATTTCAGGACCTGACCAATAGATGCGGCACAGTTCCTGATCGCTGTGAAAATGATCTGCTCGTCCTTCGACTTCGTCCACGAAGCGCCCGTAAAGCATACATTCGGAAATCGCGCGTTGACGCCCGAGCACTTCCACCCAGCTTCGATGGTGCGTGTCCTCAATGCGCTTGCAAAGCGCGCGGACACTCCGGTTTCGCCAGGCGATCAGCGTCGCGATATAGTCATGTGGCGAGAAAGCAGGGGGTTCGATACCGATTGCGAATGCCGCATTGCGTGACCAGATTTCATGTTCCGGTTGAGATTGACGCTTCAGCGCATCATCTCGACGAAACAAGGCCAAGCTGTCATTCTTCCAGAAGCTTCGGCAGTCGAAGCGCTTTACGAACGCCACGTCTGAATCGACATAAACCAACGCGTCTTCCTCGACATGCTTCGCCAATGCGATCCGGCGCAACTGCTGCACATGCCAGCCGCGCAGGGGGCGGGTGCGCAGGCTCAGCCAGATCCG
>JAFAGL010000266.1 GCA_023422735.1 Pseudomonadota bacterium | reverse complement strand
ATAAAGTCCCGGGACCGGGGAAGGACCGATAATGGGTGAGGAATCCGGAACTACATCCACGATGCCGGCCCATTGCCGCAACATCTTCAACTGCCCGAAGCTTGGAAACATTTCCAGCATCCCCGACAAGACCGTGGATTGAACTGGCGGATTGCCTCGCTGGGCATAGGAGGCAATCCGGTCGATGCCGCCGCCAACCACAATCTCTCCCTTGTCTGACTGGAACATGTAGGTGCCGGTTCCAAGATAAAGCACCACCGTGTCAAGACATGGTTTCACCGGTTCTGAAACCATGGCCTGCAAGGCGTAAGATTTGATCGGCAGAGTTACACCGGCCATTCCTGCAACGACACCGGAATTGCCTGCGGTCGCAATGCCAACCGCGTCAGCCCGGATTTCGCCGAGCGTCGTTTGCACGCCGACGCACCGGCCCTTTTCGATCAGAAAGCCCGTGACCGCGCAGTTCTGGATAATGTCGATGCCGTAACTGTCGGCCGCGCGGGCGAAACCCCAGGCAACTGCATCGTGGCGCGCCACACCTGCCCTGCCCTGCCACACCCCGCCGAAAATCGGATACCGGGCTTGATCGGCCTTGTTCAGCAGCGGCGCCTTTTCAAGCACCTGATCGCGCGAAAACAGTTCCGCATCGGTGTCGTTGATCTGCATGGCGTTGACGATCCGTGCCGCGATTTCCATTTCGGCATCCGAATGCGCGACAGTGACGACACCACGCTGCGAAAACATGATGTTGTAGTTCAGTTCCTGCGAAAGCGTTTCATAGAGCTTCAGGGAATACTCATAAAGCGCGACACTTTCGCGATAGAAATAATTCGATCGAATGGTGGAGGTATTGCGCCCCGTATTGCCACCGCCGAGCCATCCCTTCTCGATCACGGCGACATTCGTCATGCCGTGATTTTTCGCAAGATAATAGGCTGTTGCGAGGCCTTGGCCACCGCCACCAACGATCACTGCATCATATGTGCGCTTCGGTTGCGGTGAGCGCCAGGCCTGTTGCCATCCAGAATGGCCGCGCAAACCTTCGCGCAACAGGTTAAGTGCCGAGTAGCGTTTGGTGAAGCGCGTTGGCTGCAAGCTCGACCTCAAAACGGACAGGTTAAATCAAAATGCGGTCCAGCCTGACTGCCATGAGAAAACACTTCCAGGCCGCGATAGATTCGACATCTACTCCAGTTCTTGCGCCATATGGAGCTTGGCATAAAGGTTCCCAGCCGCAACGAGTTCGCGATGTGTGCCAGTTTCCGCGATGCCGGAGCGATCCACCACCACGATTTTGTCGGCATTGCGGATCGTTGCCAGCCGGTGCGCGATGACCAGTGTGGTGCGCCCCTGCGAAAGCTCGGCGAGCGATTTCTGGATCTCGCGTTCCGTAGCCGTGTCAAGCGCGGAGGTTGCCTCGTCCAGGATCAGGATCGGCGGATTCTTCAGGAACATGCGCGCAATCGCCAAACGCTGCTTCTGGCCGCCCGACAGCTTGACGCCACGCTCACCGATGATCGTATCGTAACCCTCAGGCATCTGCGCAATGACCATGTCGAGACGCGCCATTCGGGCCGCGTTCGCAATATCCGCATCGCTGGCCTCCAGTCGGCCATACGCGATATTTTCGCGAATGGTGCCGCCGAAAAGGAACACGTCCTGCTGCACGATACCAATCTGGCCTCGCAGCGAAGCCAGCGTCATGTCGCGGATATCGATGCCATCCACCGTGATCCTGCCGCCTTGCGTTTCGTAAAATCGCGGCAGCAGCGAACAGATTGTGGTTTTTCCGGCTCCCGAAGGACCGACAAAGGCAACTGTGCTGCCCGGCTCGATCGTCAAGTTGACATCGCTGAGAACCGGCGACCCGCCATAGCCGAATGAGACATTCTCATAGGCGATCAAGCCCTTCAGCGGCGGAGCATCGATTGCGCCCGGACGATCGGCAATATCGGGTTCCGTATCGAGAAGTTCGGTGTATCGGCGGAAACCCGCAATGCCTTTCGGATAGGTTTCGATCACCGAATTGATCTTCTCGATAGGCCGGAAGAACACGTTCACCAGCAAAAGAAAGCCGACGAAACCACCGGCAGTCAGCTCACCCTGCAACACGAAATAAGCGCCCGCGACCATCACCACGAGCTGGATCAAACGCATACTCATGTAAGACAACGAAGTGGATGCAGCCATCAGCTTGTAGGCTTCAAGTTTGGTGGACCGATAACCGGCATTGTCACGCGCAAACAGTTTGCGTTCGTGTTCCTCATTGGCGAATGCCTGCACCACACGCATGCCGCCGACATTTTCTTCGATTCGGACGTTAAAATCGCCCACACGACCGTAGAGCGCGCGCCAGTTGCGCGTCATCCGCGCGCCGTAACGGCTGGTCACCCAAGCCATGAACGGCACGATGATGAAAGCGATCAGCGCCAGCTTCCAGTTGACGGCAAACATCAGCAAAAAGGCGCCGATCAGAGTCATGATGGCGATGAAAAGGTCTTCCGGGCCGTGATGCGCGACCTCGCCGATTTCTTCGAGATCCTTGGTGACACGGCCAACCAGATGCCCGGTCTTGTGATTGTCGTAGAAGCGGAATGAAAGTTTCTGAAGATGATCGAAGCTTTTGCGGCGCATCTCGGTTTCGATATTGATGCCGAGCATGTGGCCCCAATACACAACAACCGCCATCAATCCGGCATTCACGGCATATATGAGAAGCAGGCCGAGCGACGCCAATACGATCCAGGTCCAATTTCCGGATGGCAGCAGATCATCGATAAATACCCGTACTGCCATGGGAAAACCGAGTTCCAGCAGGCCAGCCAGAACCGCGCAGCCGAAGTCCAGCATGAACAGCTGTTTCCACGGGCCGTAGTAGCTGAAGAAGCGTTTCAGCATGGGCATGGACAAGGCGGAAGACCGCGTGCGCGGCGGATTGGCAAGCATGAGATGCGTCCGGATTCACGTGAAATCAGCAGCGGCCCGGCAATTGCTATCGCGGCGGCGCTGGCCGCCTTCTAGCTTTCCTGAGTGGCCTGAGCAATCGGGCTTTCGGGTGTTTTGTGCCCTCCCCGCAACGCATTTTCGGCAAATTGCGTCACCATTTCGATAAATGACAACGGATTAATTGCCCTTTCCCGGTATTTCCAGCGCTTGAGATACCAGTCTTGCAGCAAGGGTTTGATCAACCCGGCGAGCATCTCGGGATTACCTTTCGCGAACAGGTCACGTGCCATGCCCGCGCTGATCGCTCCGGCCAAAAGCGATTCGGTTCGCAGTTCCTGCTGAATGGCGATGGCCCGCGCTTGCGGGTCGAAAGCCTTGACTTCGAGAAATGCGAAATAAAACCAGCGCTGGAGATTTTCGCTCAACAGGACATGCCGTCGGATCAGGCCCCGCAAGCGTTTCTCGGGATCCTCTTTTTCGTTCGCATCGAACGGCGCGACACTGACGTCGACGGCGTAGCCGACTGCGCTGAGGATCATGCGTAAAAGCGTTTCCTTGCTTTCCACATGATTGTAGACCGCACCGATGGACAGACCGCAGCGCTCGGCCAGGTCGCGTGTCGTGGTGGAGTGGAAACCGTTGCGGGCGCTGAGTTCCAGCGTCGCCTGCATGATCTTTTCCAGATTCGCGATCGCGACATGCGGTTTCTTGATACGGATCGTTTCGGCGTGAAGCCGAAAAACTTCGGCGCACAACAATGCCGGGGTCACATCGCGGGGATCGACCGGTGGGGTGCTGGCGGCCAGGGGTGCGAAAATTGATGCCATGATGCGATATTGCCTGCCGGCTGCGCCTGCGCAATGGATTTCAGCGCAGGCTCTTTTGAGCGCTGATCTCCCAACACGGATGCGTGAGTACGAAACGGGCTTCAACCCGACGCGGAACTTGCCTATCTTAAAGCCATGAGCACCAACGACACGACGACCTCCCAAACGCCCCAATGGGCCAGCGACCTGCTGAACTTCTGGTTCGACGAACTGAAACCGGAAGACTGGTTTTCAGGCAATCCGACCGTGGATACGCGCATCCGCGACAGGTTCGCCGCATTGTATGACCGGCTTTGCGAGAGCATTCCGGATGAGGCATTCAAGGATCCCCGCACGGCGCTGGCTGCGATCATCCTTTATGACCAGTTCTCGCGAAATCTGTTCCGTGGCTCTGCCAAGGCATTTGAAACCGACGCTTTGGCGCTTTCGATTGCCCGCCATGCGCTGGACAACGACTTCGAAGCGCAGATGACGAAGAACGAAAAAACCTTCCTGTATCTGCCTTTCGAACATTCCGAAGTTCTGGCGGACGGAGAGCGCAGCGTTTCGCTGTTTGCGGGACTGGGGGATCCAATGCTTTCGGATTACGCCGTGGAGCATCGCGATATTCTGGCCCGCTTCGGCAGGTATCCGCACCGCAACAAGCCATTAGAGCGCGAAAATACCGCCGACGAAGTGGCCTTCCTGAAAGAGCACAAAGGCTTCGGCCAATAAGAAACCGTGGAGAAGGGGCACGTCGCGATCTTGCTTCGGTTCCGCGCCTGCCCGTAAACTAGCGCCTAAACAGATTGGTGGAGGGATGCGCTATGGCGAAATCTGTACGAGCGAAATCAGCCGGCAAAAATGACGCGAACGCGCAATCGGGCGAAGCCGCTGCGGAAGCGGCCAGTCCCGTGAAACCTGGTGTGGCCACAAAAAAGAGCTCCGCCGTTACGTCTCGGGCAAAAGCAAAGCCTGCCGCCGCGAAAGCGGAAAAAGCACCGGCCAAACAAGCGAAGTCTCCAGCCTCCGCACCAAAATCCAGTGCCAAAAGCACAGCGCGCAAATCAGCCGCCGCGACCCCCGCATCAACAGATGACACCAAAAAGGGCCAGGTCTCGACGCCCGCTCCCGCCCAAGACGTTCCTAGGGCGAACCTTGTGGCAGACAAGAAAGAAACGACATCTGCGCGCAGCCGCAAATCCGCGACCCCGAGCGCCAAAGCAACGACATCCAAATCAACCAGCGCCAAACCTGCTTCGGCACCCAAGCGAAAAGCGGCTTCGGCACCCAAAAGCGCCAAACCCGAGACTGTCAGTGCGAATGCCAGCGCTGCTTCTGAAAGCGACACCGCGAAAGAAGCGCTGGATGACGTGCAACCTTCAGCCCCCGTTAAACAGGAAGAGCCGGTTTCCGCAGTGCCGGCGCCGACAGCTGCTCGATCCGTCGCGGCCAAGAAAACGCCCAAACCTTCAACCAAGAAGCCGGCAACCAAGCCTGCTGCGAAATCGTCTGCCAAATCCCCCAAAAAGGCTGCAACCAAGCCTCTTTCGCAGGATACAGCATCGCATGACCAGCCAGTGACGGCAGACGTCATTCAATCGTTGGTGGCAGACGATGATGCAAAGCAGCCTGCCGTCACGCCGACAAAGGCGAAGAATTCAGAAAGCGAAACGCAAAAGCCTGCAACTGCGAAGGCTCCCGCAAAAAGCAAAGCTGGCAAAAAGGTCTGGCTGAACAGCTATCCTTCGGTTGTCCCGGCAACCATTCCCGGCCTTCCCGCGGATTCGCTTGGCAACATGATGATCAATGCGTGCCGGCGCTATGCGGGCCGCACAGCCTTTACCTGCATGGGCCGCGATCTGCGGTATTCGGAACTCGAACAGGCTTCTTCAAATTTCGCGGCTTATCTGCAGTCGCTCGGTCTGGAAAAAGGCGCCCGCGTGGCGCTGATGATGCCGAATATCCTGCAATATCCCATTGCGCTGATGGCGACGCTTCGCGCCGGCTATACGGTGGTGAACGTCAATCCACTTTATACGGCTCGCGAACTGGAGCACCAGCTCAAGGATTCAGGCGCCGAAGCCATCGTCATCCTTGAAAACTTCGCGCATACGCTGGAAAGCGTGGTCGCGAAAACGCCTCTTCGTCATATCGTCGTGGCCTCGCTCGGCGATATGCTTGGATTGAAAGGCCTGGCCGTCAATCTTGTGGTCCGGCGCGTCAAGAAAATGGTGCCGGCCTGGACCTTGAAAGGTCATGTTCGCTTCAACGCGGCGCTGAAAACCGGCCAGGCCGCAAAGTTCAAGCCCGTCGATGTTTCGCGCAGCGATCTCGCCTTCCTGCAATATACAGGCGGCACCACAGGCATTTCCAAGGGCGCAATGCTGAGTCATGGCAATATTCTTGCCAATATCGCGCAAAACGCCGCCTGGATCGAAACGGCTTTCATCAAGCGCCAACGACCCGATCGTCTCGTCTTTGTCTGCGCACTTCCGCTTTATCACATCTATGCGTTGACCGTGAACGCGTTGACGGGAATGTATCAAGGCTCACAGAATGTTCTGATTACCAATCCGCGTGACATTCCAGCCTTCGTCAAGGAACTCGGGAAACACAAGGTCAACATCTTCCCGGGCCTGAATACCTTGTTCAACGCCTTGCTGAACAACAAGGAATTCCAGAAGCTGGACTTTTCCAACCTTGCCCTGACCTTCGGTGGAGGCATGGCCGTGCAGCAATCCGTTGCCGACAGGTGGAAAAGCGTAACCGGCTGCATCGTTTCGGAAGGTTACGGCCTTTCGGAAACTTCGCCCGTCGCGACAGCCAACCGCTTTGATGCCGATACGTTCACCGGAACGATCGGACTGCCCATTTCCTCAACCGAAATCGCAATCCGCGACGAAGACAATAATGACGTGCCGATCGGCGAAAGCGGCGAAATCTGCATTCGCGGCCCACAGGTGATGGTCGGTTACTGGAATCAGCCGGAAGAAACGGCCAGGGTCATGACAGCCGACGGCTATCTGAAATCCGGTGACATCGGCTTCATGGATTCCGCCGGCTATATCAAGATCGTTGACCGAAAGAAGGACATGATCCTCGTTTCAGGCTTCAACGTTTATCCCAATGAAGTCGAGGAAATCCTGTCGCGCCATCCCAAAGTACTGGAAGCGGCGCTGGTCGGCGTTGTCGACGAAAAGTCCGGCGAAGCGCCGAAACTGTTTGTCGTCAAAAAGGACCAAAGCCTGACGGAAGACGAATTGCGTGATTTCTGCCGCGAGAACCTGACCGCATACAAGCGGCCGCGATACTTCGAATTCCGGTCTGAATTGCCCAAATCTGCGGTCGGGAAAATCCTGCGCAAGGATTTGCGCGTTTGATGAAGCTTCCAGACGGCGCGGGATCAATCCTGCTCGCGCCGTTCCTGTTGCCGCATCGGCATGGAATCAATCAACGCAAACAAGCTGTCCGCTGAAACGGGATTATTTTCGCGCAGCTTTTCATGCCCATCCTTGCCGAGCAGCAAAACCATGAATGGGGTGTTGCGCTTGACGGCGAATCGCGTGCGCAAATCTTTTGCCGTCGGCAGATGTTGCAGCCCGGTGTGGCTTTCGACGCTGTTGCCGGCCACGGTGATGATCACCAGGTCGCGATCATCGATTTCGGCCTGTCGCGTTTCAAGATCATGGAGTTGATGACTGGCAGGCTGGTTCAGCTCATCCGCGAAAATCAGGACTATGCGGTGTTTCCAGCGCAACTCGTCAAACACATCCTGCCCGGCGGCCGGCCCCATCATGGCGGCCACGAGAACCGACGAACCCAACAATAAGTCGATCATGACCCGACTCCGGTTCATGAGCGAAAAGCCTGATCGCTTCTCGCTCTTCCAACCGGCTCGAAAGCGATTCATCAGCGCAAACGGCTGGTTCTTTTATGAAGTGGCGCCGTATTTCAGCTTTTCAAGACGAGATCTGGCAGGTCCGCGACGGATGCAACAATCACATCGGCCAGCGAGCCGAGCGTTTTGCGCGACCCGGTGCCGCTCAAAACCCCCACCGCGAGACCGGCCCCGCCCGCCTTGGCCATTTCAAGATCATGGCGATTGTCGCCCACCATGGCGATTTCGCTCGGCCGAAGTCCATTGAGGTCGGCAAAGGCATAAAGGACGTCCGGCGCAGGCTTCGGATTGGCGACCGCATCATAACCATAAGCCGCCGCAAACATCTGCGCGACGCCCAAAGCAAGCAGGGTCTTTTCCGCGCCGGAAGTGGAATCGTTCGTGGCCACCCCCAGCTTCAATCCGCGATCGTGAAGCCGCCCCAACGCATCCTTGACGCCCGGCAGCGCAACAGCATGGATCGCTCCCTGTTCGGCAGTAAACTGATCGTAATCCTGGATCAGCGCTTGCCGCTCTTGCGGCGAACAATTGGGATACCAAAGCGCAATCAATTCGGCATTCGTGCCGGCGGCAAAAACGGAATCGGCACGAAAGCACTCGTTGACGAGATCGTAGCCTGCGAGTTCCAGCAGACGATTGGCCTCGATTTCATCGCCTTGCGCCGCACGCAACGCCATAACGCGGGCAATCGCCAGCCAGGTCGCTTCGAAATCGATCAGGGTGCCATCCTTGTCGAACAGGATGGCCTTGATTGTGTCAGGCATTTTTTCAACCACGCAAGGAAGCGATCGCAGCAACAAGACCGGCAGTGGACGCGTCGCGATCCTGCGCATCCTTCTTGCCTTCAACCACCGGCTGCAAGGCGGTCGCAAGCTCCTTGCCGAGTTCCACGCCCCATTGGTCGAAGGCGTTGATGCCGAACAAAGCGGCTTCCACGAAAACGCGGTGTTCGTACAGCGCGATCAGCCGGCCCAGAGTGTAGGGATCGAGCAGTTTGTGAACGATCGTGACCGATGGACGATTGCCCGGAAAAACCCGGTGCGGTGCAAGCCTAGCGGCATCTGCGGCCGGCATCCCCTTTTCGATCAGTTGCGCAGTGGCTTCTTCCAGAGTGCGGCCACGCATCAACGCTTCCGATTGCGCCAGACAATTCGCGATCAGGAGATCCTGATGCACCTTCAAATCCGGTTCATGCGATTGGGCACCGATGATGAACTCAACCGGAATGACATCCGTGCCCTGGTGCAGAAGCTGGAAAAAGGCATGCTGACCGTTGGTGCCGGGTTCCCCCCAGACCAAAGGCCCGGTCGGCGTTGAAACAGCTTCGCCATCACGCGTCACGCGCTTGCCGTTGGATTCCATGTCGAGCTGCTGGAGATAGGCTGGCAGGCGTGAAAGACGCTGGTCGTAAGGGATCACCGCGCGGGCCGGATAGTCGCAGATCACGCGATGCCAATAGCCGACCAGGCCGAGAATAAGCGGCAGGTTTTCTGATCCCGATGCTTCGCGAAAATGCCTGTCCATGGCCTGTGCGCCATCCAGAAAGCGGCGGAAATCCTCGGGTCCGACCGCAATCATGATCGGCAAGCCGATCGCCGACCACAGCGAATAGCGTCCGCCGACCCAATCCCAGAAGCCGAACACGCGATCTTTCGGAATGCCGAATGCGGCAACCTTTTCCAGCGCCGTCGAAACGGCGGCGAAATGCGCCGACACAGCATCTTCGCCAAGGGCTGCGGCGATCCAGTTGCGCGCTGTATGCGCGTTGGTCATGGTTTCGATCGTGGTGAAGGTCTTCGACGCGATGATGACGAGCGTCGATGCCGGATCGAGGGTCTTCAGCGTATCGTGGATATGCGCAGCATCGACATTGGACACGAAATGCGTCTGCGGCCCATCATGATAGGGCGCGAGTGCCAGCGTCGCCATGACCGGGCCGAGGTCTGAACCGCCGATCCCGATATTGACGATATCCGTGATGCGTTGGCCCGTTGCGCCTTTTAAAGACCCATCCCGGATCTTCGACGCGAAGGCGCCCATCGCGGCTAGAACCTCAAACACGTCCGGCACGACATCGTGTTGATCGACCTCGATACGCGTTTCGCTGGAAGCCCGAAGCGCCGTATGCAACACCGCGCGCTGCTCTGTCGTGTTGATGATGTCGCCGGCAAACATCGCGTCGCGGCGCTCGAAAACGCCGGCGGCCTGCGCCAGATCCTGCAGCAGGCGCATGGTTTGGCCGGTAACGGCGCATTTCGACCAGTCGAGCAGCAGATCCTCGAACGAGGCCGAAAATTCCTCGAACCGCGATGGATCATCGGCAAACAGGGCACGCATATCGCTCGACGCCGTTTCGCGATGCGCCCGCAATGCGGCGATCGCTTCTTTCAGCTGCGGCTTGGACATCGAACACTCCTTATGTGCGGCACCCCGGTGGCTGCCCGGCATAGCGCGGCAGATGGGGCGATGGAAAGTTTATTCCAGCGCAAAAGCCGTGCAGCGCATCCATTCCTTCCGTTGAAGCAAGCATCAAAACAATTGTTGGCTCACTTCATTGGTCCAGGCTTGATCCAGATCACCACCTCCCATAGCGTCAGGCGGAAGGATACCGCACGATGTCTCACCGCAATGACGCCGCCCTCTGGTCGGGGCTATTCCAGATTTCCGCCGATTCGGGCCAAACGCTGCAGGCGCAGATCCGCCAGGCGATCGTCGCCGCAATTCTAGACCGCCAGATCGCGGCATCAATGCCCTTGCCGTCCTGCCGCGTTCTGGCCGAAAAGCTCGGCGTCGCGCGCGGAACGGTGGTGATCGCGTTTCAACAACTGGTGGACCAGGGCTTTTTGATTGCGCGGGAGCGGCGCGGCCATTTCGTCAACCCGCAGGTGCTCGCAACGCCGGGCCGAGTCGGTTTGAAGCCGGAGGTGCCGATTACAGGGATCGACTGGAAGGCGCGGCGCAAGATTTCTGCGAGCGACATGCCCCGTCCGGTCAAGCGCGAGAACTGGATCAAATCGACCTATCCGTTCGTTTACGGTCAGTTCGATCCCAATCTGTTTCCAACCGCCGAATGGCGCGAATGCAACCGCATGGCGCTCGCCGTGCTGGAGATCCGCAATTGGGCATCGGATGTGGTGGATCGCGACGATCCGCTGTTGATCGAACAAATCCAGGCCCGCCTTTTGCCGCGCAAGGGCATTTTCGCCAATCCCGACGAAATCATCGTGACGTTGGGCGCCCAGAACGCGCTTTACATGCTGGCCACCCTGCTGATGAGCAAGGACACCCGCGTGGCCATGGAAAATCCGGGCTATCCGGATGCGCGCGCCATTTTTGCGCTTGCCGGCGCGACCATCGATCCTGTTCCGGTTGATCGCGACGGGCTTGTTGTTTCCAAGATCCGGCGCGACAGCGGCTTCATCTTTACCACGCCCAGCCATCATTGCCCGACCATGGTGCCGATGAGCCAGGCGCGCCGCCAGTCGCTTATCGCCAGCGCCATCGAACACGACCAGATCATTATCGAAGATGGCTATGACAGCCAGCTGGTCGATCAAGCGCCCCAACAAGCGCTCAAAAGCCTCGATCGCAGCGGACGCGTCGTTTATGTCGGCTCGCTGTCCAAAACGCTCGCACCCGGTTTGCGGCTTGGTTACATCGTGGCATCGGCCGATTTGATTGCGGAATTACGGGCGTTGCGGCGCTTCATGATGCGGCATCCGCCGGCAAACAATCAGCGCGCTGTCGCTTTATTTCTTTCGCTGGGCCATCACGATGCACTGGTGCGCCGCATGTCGGCAGCCTATGAGGAGCGGCGCCAGCGGCTGGTGGAAGCGACCGCCGATTTGATGCCGGAATGGCGCGCGCATGATCCGGCGGGTGGAACATCGCTCTGGCTCGAAGGTCCGCCCGATACGGATACCAGACTTTTGGCGGAAGCCGCGTCTGCCCGCAGCGTGCTCGTTGAACCCGGCGAGCGCTTCTTTGCCGGCGAAGCGAAACCCAAGCACTTCATGCGGCTTGGCATTTCGTCCATCAGCCTGCAACAGATCGAGCCGGGCATTCGCGAGCTCGCCGCAGCAACCGGCGGGCGGCGGCAAGTCGCGGCGTAGAGCGCTTCTTCACCGCAGGAAGTCCGGGTCAAACGACAGGCTCACCTGTTCGCCGTTTTCGAAGCTGACGGCGAGCGCGTCGGCGGCCGCCTCGACGTGGCGCACAGGCATTCGCGTATTGCGCAGTGGCGCAACGCCGAACGCCTGACGCACTACCAGCTCCTTCCTACCCAGCGTGAAGCAGGTCGCGATACCTTGCCGCGTCAGGCTGTTTTCGCCGATGGAAGCTGCGTGGCCGGATGCGCTGGCGCGTGCATCCTCGATGCCAAGCACGCCGATATGACGGCTGTTCCAAGGTGCGTAATCGCGGCCGCCATTGGACATCCACAGCATGGTGACGGGCAACATGTCTGGCTGTTTCAGGACGATCAGCATGTCTTGTTCGGCGTGTCGGCTGATCGTGGTCCAGCCAAGAGGGCTGTTGTCTTGTTCAGCCAGCGTCAGAAAATCCTCGTGGCGCTCGGCTGGAGGATAGACATGCAGGTCGGTCGTTTTGCCGTCAGCCATGGGGAAGGCGGTGAGATCATCCGTTTGGGCGGGATAAGCCAACGCATACCGGCCACGCGCCGGATCAGGCTCCAGGGACACATCGGGCGTCAACGCAAAACGCTTTGGCGAGAAGGCCAGGAGCCCGCCTTGTTCCATCCGCGTCATGAGGTGATGAGATACTGAAATGCCGCCCTGACCGCCGAGAAAGCGATGTTCCTGATAAACAAAGGGCTGGCGATCGCGCAGGATCAGCACTTTTTCGACCATTGCGCCGAAAACCCGACGACTCAACCGGAATGTCGCGCGGTATCCACCTTCGAAAGCCTCGCTCGCTATGACCTCCCAAGGCGCATTCGCGGTCCAGCCATGGCCGGGTGCTTCTTCCACGTCGTTGCGTGAAAACGGGGCACAAAGAAAATCTCCCGACAAGCGCGCAAGCCCGCTCGGTGTTCCTTCCGGCATGGCTTCGCCCGTATCTGCCCAAGGCGCGCGATGGAGGGGACGCAGAACCCGCCCGTCACGCTCAATCGCAAGATCGGCAATGTGCCCGTTGCCAAGGTCGAGTGTCAGGCTGATGCCTTCCGCGCCGATTGTATGATGGTCATCGAGCATGGCGTTCTCCCTGATCTGCTCTATGTGACCCGTCCATGTTCTGGCAAGAGAATGACGGTCGCGACGGAACTTCGATGCCGCGTTTCCTTTACCTGCGCATCGCCATTCCCGAGGACATTTCTTGATTCGAAAGAAAATCCGGCCGCCCCGCAATCTCATTCTGGTCATGGGCGATCAGCTCGATGGCCGGTCGGCGGCTTTTGACGGGTTTGATGCAACGCGCGACGCCATCCTGCAGATGGAATTGCGGGAAGAAGCCGATTATGTGCCGCAAAACAAGCGGCGCCTCGCGTTCTTCTTTTCCGCCATGCGCCATTTTTGCGAAGAACAACGCGCTGCCGGACGGACGGTGCATTATTCGCAACTCAACGACCCGGATAATGCAGGGACATTCGCAAGCGAACTTCAACGGCGCTTCAAGCAACTGAGCCCGGACAATGCGATCATCGTTCTCCAACCGGGCGATCACCGGGTGCGCGCCAGCCTCGAAACCTTGCGCCTGCCGATCCAATTTCGTGAAGACCGGCATTTCCTGTGCTCGCAGGCAGAATTTGCAGCCCTTCGCGCCGAACATCCAACGATGATCCTGGAGAACTTCTATCGTGCCATGCGCGCCCGGCACGGCATTTTGATGGATGGCGATGAACCGGTCGGCGGGCAATGGAATTTCGATCAGGACAATCGCAAAAGCTTTAACCGCAAGGGACCGCCGCTTTTGCCGTTGAAGCCGGCTTTCAAACCGGACGACATCACGCAAACGGTTCTCGAACTCGTCGAGCGCGAGTTCCCGGACAATCCAGGATCGCTGGCGCGTTTCGATCTGCCGGTGACGCGCAAGCAGGCGTTGGAAGCGTTAAACGATTTCGTGCGTCATCGCCTGCCAGACTTCGGGCGCTATCAGGATGCGATGGCGGGCGGGCAGCCCTTCCTGTTTCATTACGTTTTGTCGGGACCGCTCAACCTGCATCTTCT
>JAFAGL010000189.1 GCA_023422735.1 Pseudomonadota bacterium | reverse complement strand
TTTATCCTGTGATCGTGGGTTTCGCGATTGCGCTGATAGTCGCTTCCTTTGACGCCCTCGGCACCGGTTTGCAGCGTATATACGGCTACTCCACTGCTGGCGGAAGGACGCTGGCATGATCGACTTTTTGCTCAAACGCTTGGCCAACCTCCTGTTTGTGATCTTGCTCGGTTCCATGGCCGTGTGGATCATGATTTACACGGTGCCGGGCGGGCCGGAATACGCCATCGCGGGGGCGGATGCCACCGACGTGCAGCGCGCGGCTGTGCGGGAGAGGCTGGGCTTGGATCGACCACTCCCGGCACAATATCTGTCTTGGGTCGGGTCCGTCGCGACGGGTGATTTTGGCAAGTCGCTGACCTCGGGAAAGCCGGTTGCCGAGCTTATGGCACAGCGCTTTGTGGCAACTCTCCAGCTGATCATCTTCACTTTGATCATCGGTTTGGCGATAGCGCTGCCCGCTGGCACTTATGCTGCGTGGCGATACCGGTCTCCGATCGCCCATGGCACAGCCATTTTCCAGGTGGTCCTGCTAGCGTTTCCAAGCTTTTGGCTCGGCATCATTCTCAGCTGGTATTTCGGTCTTCACCTCGGTGTCCTGCCAACGATTTCCGACTATGTGCCCTTCTTCAGCGATCCTTGGGCCGCGTTTCGCAATACCATCCTGCCAGCCCTCACCTTAGGGTTGTTCATGGCCGCCGTTCTGATCCGTTTCGTGCGGGCGTCGCTATCTGAGGAACTTGGCAAACCATACATAACTGCGATGCGTGCGAAGGGCGCGAGCGAGCGCACGGTTCTGGTGCGTCACGCGCTTCGTAACGCTGCACTGCCAATCGTCACCGTAATCGGCCTCCAGCTCGGCGCATTCATCGGCGGGGCGGTCGTGACGGAATCCATCTTCAACTATCCGGGTGTAGGCCGGTTGGTTTTTCTCGCTGTTACCTCACGCGACTATCCTGTTGTGCAGGGCATCCTGATGGTTGTGGTGGTCAGCTTCGCGCTCATCAATATGGGGGTCGATCTGCTTTATGCGGCGCTCGATCCTCGCATCAAAGCAAAATAGGAGGCTTCACATGCCAATCGACAGACTGGACTTGCTGACGAGACGTGGTTTCCTCATGACTGGCGTGGCCGCCTCAATGGTCCCGTTTCTTCCAAGCATGGCTCATGCGGCCGCTGCCACGGATGGGACGCTGACGATCGGCAGCGCGGTCGATATCACAGAGTTTGATCCCTATAGCCAGATGGTCAACGACCTTCTGATGCTGAAAACCGTCAATGCCTGGTTGATCGAATATGATGAGGATCTCAAACCCGTTCCATCTGCGTTGGAGAGCTTCGAGATTGCAGAAGATAGCGCAAGCGTTCTTCTGAAGATGCGCACCGACGTCGTTTTCCACACCGGCAAGACCATGACTGTGGACGACCTGGTGTTCGCCATTGAGCGAGGAATGGATCCGGAACGTGGTTTCAATCTTTTCGCTGCGGCTTCGACGCTGATCGATAAGATCGAGCAGGTCGATGATACAACCGTCAAGTTGATCCTTAAGCAGCCGACTTCTGCCACGCTGATTACGGATATGCTGGTCCACCAGCCGGTTATCGACAAAGACCACAACAGTGCGGAAGGCCTTGCAGGCGCCCCCGCCAGTGCCGGGCCTTACAAGGTGGTGGAATGGCGGCAGGGTCAAAGCCTGACCCTTGAAGCGTTCCCGGAATATTTCGGCAAAAAGCCTGTCACCAAGAAACTGGTTTTCCGGTTCTTCACCAGTCCGGCAGCTGCAACCAACGCTTTGGCGTCGGGGGCGATCGACATTCTCGCTTATCCGCAACCCAGGGATGCTTCCCTGCTCAAGGGCAAATTCGAGATAATTTCCGGGTATCCCGGGGCAGCCCAGATGTTGTTGCGCGTGTCGACCAAGACGGCACCGTTCGACAACAAGATTCTGCGTCAGGCGTTGCAGCATGCGATCAATCGCGATCGTATCGTCAAGGAAGTTTTGTACGATTTCGGTGGTCCCGCAAATCTGCCCTTCGGACGCAATTCACCTGTTCAGGACTCTTCGGTTCCGGAGCGGGTGGGCTACAACCCCGAAAAAACCAAGGAATTGTTGTCGCAGGTACCGGAACTGAAAAGCGGCAAGGCGATGGTCAGTGGTTCTGATCCTGTAAGCCAGCTTGTTATGCAGATAATTCAGGCTGATCTGGCAAGCGTTGGCTTCGATCTTCAGATCGAGCAAGTCGAAACCACCTCTTTCAACACCCGCCTGGTGGCAGGTGAATTCGGCGTCGCCTTGGGTCAGGTCGGGGGAGGGCAGCTCAGCGTGCCGCGCATCGTGCAGAACTCCCTGATGCGCACCTCCAATAACCCCCTGTGGCCGGAAGGAATTCCGCCGCAAGCTTATTCCGACGCTATTTTGAAACTGGTCGGGCCCGTTGACGAGAATGAGGCCAGCGAGCTCTATGGCCAGGTTCGCGACGTGCTGATCGATGAGAGTTGGGCCATAGGCACCTACGAAGTTCCGACACTGTGGGCCTATAAATCCGACCTGAAAGGCTTGGCTCGGGATCACCAAAACGCGCTGGTCCTGCAGAACGCTGGTTTCTGAGCCTATGTCGGATGCCATTCTCGAGCTTGACCGCGTCGCTGTTGGATTTGGAGGCGAGAATGGCGTCGTGCGAGCCGTTCAGGACGTATCGCTGACGGTGCGTCGCGAGGAAACGCGAGGCGTAGTGGGCGAAAGCGGTTCGGGTAAATCCGTTTCCCTCATGGCGGCCTTCGGGCTGCTGTCGGGGAACGGCAAGGTTCTATCTGGATCGGCGCGTTTAGGGGGGCGCGATTTGCTCGCAATGTCCCCGCGTGAACGTCAGCAAATCCGTGGTCGCGATGTAGGGTTCGTTTTTCAAAATCCCATCGCCTCGTTGGATCCCGTCATGTCGATCGGGGACCAACTGGTCGAGGCTTTGCAAATCCACGACCCGAAACTGCCGCGAAAAGCTGCGCTTGACCGGTCAGCTGAGCTGCTTACGCAGGTCGGCATCACCGAACCAAGGCGCCGCCTTTCGCAATATCCGCACGAGTTCTCCGGAGGGATGGCGCAGCGGGTGATGATCGCGATCGGGCTTGCAAACCGGCCGCAATTGCTGATTGCCGACGAACCGACGACAGCGGTCGATGCCACGGTTCAGGCACAGATCCTGGCCTTGTTGCGCACTCTCAAAACAGAAGTTGGCGGCGCGTCTGTTCTGGTCAGCCACGATTTGGGCGTCATTGCGGAGAACACCGATACGCTTACCGTGATGTATGCCGGGCGTGTCATGGAAAGCGGTGATACCGCGCGCGTTCTGGCCAACCCGCAACATCCTTATACGATGGGCCTTCTTTCATGCAGGCCTACACTGCATTCGAATGCGATGCTGATGCCGATTCCCGGGCAGCCTCCGAGGCTGATTACCGGCGTGAGCGTAGGTTGTCCGTTTCAGCCGCGCTGCCCGATTGGTCGGGAAGAGGAAATCTGCCGCACCATTACACCACCGCTTGCTCCGTCCGGCGATAGTCTGGCGGCCTGCCATTTTCCCGGCAGATCGGCTTTTCTGCCCAGTGGGCAGGTCCGTCATCGTCCAGCGGCGTGCAGCGAAGAAGTTCAGCCTTTGCTCCGACTATCGAATATCGGTGTGGATTTCCCATTGGGAAATGTGCCGTTTTGGAAGAAGACCCATGTCTTGCGTGCTGTCGACGATCTCAGCATCGACGTGTTTCCGGGTGAGGCGCTCGGGCTTGTCGGCGAAAGCGGTTCTGGCAAGTCCACTCTCGCGCGCGTGATGATGCGGCTGATCGATCCCACTCGCGGCAAGGTTGTTTTCGATGAGCGTGATATTACGCAGCTGGATCGAAGACAACTCGGCGATTTTCGCGATCGCGTCCAGATGGTCTTTCAAGATCCGTTCAACTCGCTGGACCCAAGACGCACGGTGGGCGAGAGCGCTGCAGAACCTTTGAGACTAAGGGGCGTGTCGGTCAAAGATCGACGAGATCGGGTTCTTGAAGTTTTCGAGGAAGTCGGCCTGGAGGCAAGTCATTACGACCGGGCTGTTGGCGAGATCTCGGGGGGGCAGCTTCAACGTGTCGGCATCGCCCGCGCTCTTGTGGTGAAACCGGAGATCGTCGTCATGGATGAGCCGGTTTCAGCCTTGGACGTTTCGGTCCAGGCGCAGATACTGAATCTCTTATTCGAACTCAAAGAACGCCATGGACTGTCTTATGTCTTCATAAGTCACGATATGGCGGTTGTTCGCTACCTCTGCGACAGGGTTGCCGTGATGCATCATGGCAAACTCGTCGAAATCGCCGAAACCGACCGTCTATTCTCGGCACCGTCAGAATCCTACACGCGTAAGCTTCTAAGCGCGGTTCCCGAGGTCGGCGAAGCATTTGCACATTCCAAGGAACTGAGTGGAGCGATTGGCACATGACCAACGAGCGAAACACGCCTCTCGGCATAGGCATCATTGGTGCGGGCATCATGGGGCGCAGCCACGCGGCATCCGTGCGTTCAGATCGTCGGACCCGGCTGCTGGGTGTTGCGAGCGTTCCTCTTGAGGGGGCCGCCTCTCTGGCTGGCGATTTCGATGTGCCATTCCATTGCGAAGACTTTCGTGACTTGCTTGCGCGGCCTGAAATCGAACTGGTCACGATTGCAACACCCGATCATCTGCATCGCGATATTTGCACAGCGGTCGCGGAAGCGGGTAAGCATTTTATGGTGGAAAAGCCTTTGACCACCAACCTTGGCGAGGCGGACGAGTTGATCGCCAAGGTTCGGGATGCTGGCGTCAAGGCAATGACCTGTTTCAACCATCGCTGGATACCGTCTTATGCCCGTGCGATGGCTGAGATCGACGCTGGCAAACTGGGACGGCCGGTGCTTGCTTACGCTCGCAAGAATGATCGCATCTATGTTCCAACAAAAATGCTATCCTGGGCGGCCTCGACGACCCCGTCCTGGTTTCTTTCCAGTCACGATATCGACCTGGTGACCTGGTTTTTTGGGCCTGAGGCCCGCGCGACCGAAGTCTATGCTACCGCAGTATGGGGCGTTCTGCGCAATCGAGGAATTGACACGCCAGACGCGATACAAGCCCAGGTGCGATTCAATGGTGGTCAGGTCGCGACATTCGAAGCCTGTTGGATCTACCCCGATACCTATCCTTCGATGACCGACAGCTTCATTGAAGTCGTGGGGGAGGAAGGCATGGTTCACCTGACTCGATCAAGCGATCAGGTCGAAATGGCGACCTCAGAGTCTTTTGAATATCCGCGCAGTTCTATTGGCGCAATGATCCATGGTGAGCAGCGCGGCGCGGTTTCGGATGCATTCCAGCACATGGCGACATGCGTATTGGAAGACAAAGAGCCGTTGGTCACATTGGAAAGCAGTCGCCATGTGACTGCAATCCTGGACGCCATTCACAGGTCCATCGAAAGTGGTGGTTCCGAAACCGTGCGGTGATTGGCTCACCTAATGGATTCAACGCCGCCCGGCGACACGACTTTGGCCTCCATCGCCGAATTCCATTCGATCTTGCCCATGTCGAATTTGATTCCGTAATGTCGAAAACTGTGCTCCATGGCGCGTATGGGATGCACAGATGCCATGGCAGCGGCCTTTGGCAGTTGCGCAATTTTCCACTCGACTAAATTGCGGACGGCTTGATCCAAGCGGAGGGCTGAACCTGCCAGCCCGACGCCTTCGGGTTGGCGAACCGCGCCGTCGTCACCCAGAATGATCTCCATGCCCGCAAATCTGTACGGTCCCGGCTGCGCGGCCGCCGCCAAGACCGCATCGCTGACCAAGATGCAATTGTTGATGCCCTTGAGATAAACGAGAGAGGCAAGAGCCTCGGCACTCAAATGATGTCCGTCAGCGATAAAGCATGCTGAAAGCCGCGGTTCCGACAATTGCGCAAGCAGCGTGTTCTGAAGTTTCGGTAATGTTTGCGGCAGGCCATTTCCGAGATGCGTGGACATAGACAAGCCCGCATCTGCGGCAGCCCGGACAGTCGCAAAATCTGCCTCGGAATGCGCAATGGCAATGGTCTTGCCCGCTGCTGCCAGCAAAGCCGTCTGCTCAATCGCGCCGTGACGTTCTGGTGCCAAGGTCACCAGCAAGATCGGACGAGTAAGCAAACCGTCAAGCTCATTGATGACGTCGATGCGCGGATCGGTCATGGCCGCTGCCGGATGACATCCGCGATATCCGGGTCCATCGTTCAGAAAAGGTCCTTCAAGATGGTATCCCGGCACCATGGTCGGGCCAAGCACGCTATTCGACACGGCCTGATCGAGGGCTCTGAAACGCTCTTTTAATTCCTCGGGCGTGGCTGTAATGATGGTCGGCAGACATCCCGTCACTCCGTCCGCCAGCATCGCCTCAAGCGCTTGGTCCAACATCTTTGGAGTGATGCTGGGATCATTGAAATCGACGCCGGCATAACCATTGACCTGAAGGTCGAACAGTCCTGGGGTATGGATGTGGCTGTGCGTCATATCATTCCCAAGCGGTGCTATAAGCCTTCGGCCAAATGTTACATTGTAGCACTACCACCTGTAAAACAGTCGGAAAAGAGACTAAGCAGCGTCGAATGACACAAGAGCAAGCAGCCGCAAAACCTCATCAACGCGCCGCTTCCTATGAAATCGGCCAAGTAGTCTTCGCCGTTGCGCCGATGATCGACTGGACGGGCGTCGTGAAAAGCGACCACTAATCAGTTAGATAGAGGCGCCATGGGTATCGAGTTGTACCTTTGGTGTACTACCCGTCCAGTTTCACCTGATGCCGACGTACATCCGTACTCTTCGCAGGGCCAGGGGGTAGTGCTCGCTAAGCGACTTTACGACGACATCACGTTGCCGGATCTTCCATCTGGCCAAATGAAGTTGGTCAGCTCCAACGACGCAGATCGCGCTATCTATGGCGGAAAGCGCGAGCCTCAAAGAGAGCGATTTCTCGACGGCGGTCAAGGT
>JAFAGL010000181.1 GCA_023422735.1 Pseudomonadota bacterium | reverse complement strand
CTTCTAAGCCGATGGTCGCAGGTTCGAATCCTGCCGGGATCGCCATTCGACCTTTTCTTTTTACAGATTTCTTGTCCGTGGCTTTGGCTTCGACGCCGAAATCTGTCGGTGCTGGCACCGTCTCCCGTATGCTTCTGCGCCGGAGCCCGAAAGTTCTGCTGCCAATCATTTCGTCTTGAATGCACTAATCCGCATTTCAAGCATTCCCGCCTCCGTCATACAGGAGTGTGGCGTGATGGGATTCGGGAAAGACCTCGGTGATTCTGAGACAAGAAGCCATCGACGGCTCGATTTCGGCGATCAATCCGCCTGTAACAAGAGGGTCGTGCGGGTTCCGCCGACTCCATCACCATAGCTGATCTGTGCACCGAGGGTTGATGCCATCGCCTTCACGATTCGCGAGCCCAGACCGGTTCCCTTAGGTGCACCCTGCCCGTCCCATCCAATCCCGTCATCTTCGACCATCAGGATCGCGGTCTGTTTTTCCGAGCGCTTGATCGACAAACGGATCTCGCCATCCTGGTCGTCAGGATAAGCGTATTTGAATGCATTGGTAAGCAGTTCGGTGACGATCATTCCCACCGAAACTGCCTTGTCAGTGGGAATTGAGAATGTTTCCAGATTGAGTTTAACCCGTGAACCGAAGCCGGTAGCAGCCATGGATGCATCGAGCTCGTTGACAAGCGTGGAAAGATAATCGTCCAAGGCAACGGTCTTCACGTCCTCGGATGTGTAAAGGCTGCGATGCAAGTTCGCGATAGCGGAGATGCGAACCTGGGTCTCGGACAGAGCTTCCTTGGCCCCTGGGTCCTTAATCGCTGAGGCTTGCATGCGAACCAGCGCAGCCACCAAGGCAAGACTGTTGGCCACTCGATGATTGACTTCCGCCAACAGAAGCTCGGCACGATCCTTCGCTTGGCGAATCTCGTTTTCTGCCTCTACCTGCGCATGGCGCATGCGGGCCGTCGTAATCGCCTGCTCTACAGCCTTGATCAGCAGAGTGATAAAGTCTTCGCCAACCGTTTTCAGAACGTAGTCTTCAGCACCGGCTTTCAGCGCATCAACGGCAATCGACGCTTCAACTGAGCCGGTTACATATACGACTGGCGGCGCATCTGCGTCCCCAGCCAGCGCGTGCAATACGTCCAAGCCGGTACCGGACGCGAGATAGTGGTCCAAGACGACCGCATCGAAATCGCTGTCTCGGATACGCGCCAGGCCGGACTCGATGTCGTCAGCATTCTCGACGTGAAAACCACGACGCGCAAACGACTTTTGCACCAGCCGAACCAAGGCTGGATCGTCGTCTACGTATAAAATGTTGACTGGCCGGCTGAACACTCAGGCGCTCTCCGGAACCTGCATCACGGAAAAGAACAACCCAAGCTGACGGATTGCGTTAGCGAAACCTTCGTAGTCCACCGGCTTGGTGATGTAGACATTTGCGCCCAGATCGTAACAGCGCTGGATCTCTCGCTCATCATCTGTCGTTGTCAAAATAACAACGGGAGAGCGGCGCGTATGCTCATTGCCCTTTACGCGCTGAAGAATATCGACACCGGTCATATCGGGCAGGTTCAAATCCAATAACACAAGCAGTTGCCTGCCGCTATTCACTTCACCCGTGCCATCAGGACCCAACAGAAACTCAAGAGCCTGGGTTCCATTGGTGAACGGCACGATAGGATTATTAACGCCAGCGCGACGTATATTCTTTTCTATTAGTCGCGCATGACCATCGTCATCCTCGATCATCACGATCGTAACCGGTTTTAGGTTATCACTCATTACACAGTTCCCTTAACGACGGTTCGCAGATCTACGGGAAGCTCTACAGTAAAAGTCGAGCCGCGACCAAACTCAGAAGCGACGTTTATATCTCCTCCGAGGCTTCTTGTAAGCGTTCTGACATGAGCCAGACCAATTCCTTCGCCAGCCTTATCTTGTGTTCCAGCCCTTCGAAAAAGATCGAAGACACGTTCATGATCGTGATCGGCTATCCCGCGACCATTATCTTCGACTTCGATGACCACACGATTGCCAGCCTTGCGATTGGCCCGAATTGCAAGCAATAGTGGCCGATCTGGCGATTTGTATTTAACGGCATTATCAATCAAATTGCCGATGATTTGCTCAAGCGACATTCGATCACAAACAATCCTTGGCACTTTTACATCAACCGTTGAAGATCCTTCCTCATCAACAATTTGATGATGCACAGTTGCGAGACTGTTTTCCAGGATTGCCTTGAGATCGATCGGCTCAGGCTTGAGAGCGCGCCGACCCTCTCGAGAAATCTTGAGAATGGCATTGATCAAGCCATCCATTTTCTTGGTGGACGTCCTGATGAATCCAATTGCCTCTGGCAAATCTTCGCGGACGGCAAGCTTGGCTTCACTCTCTTCCACCTCCGTAGCCTCGCCCGGTTCTGCCAATACATAGCTTTGAATGGTCTTCATCGTAGTGTCGAGCTCTGCGGTGAAGCCCATGATATTTACCAACGGCGCACGCAAATCATGCGTGACGATGTAAGCAAAGCGTTGAACCTCTTCGTTGGCGCGAATGAGATCCTGCGTCCTTTCCTGGATACGTGACTCTAGACTTGCGTTAAGGTCCTGCAGTTCGGCGCGGGCCTGTATGATTTCCCGCGTATATCCGACTGCTACCCAGACCGATCCGCCGACCACGAGCAAGATCACAATACCGCCGACACCCGCTACCCATCTCAACGCGGCATAGTTTGCGTTTTGCGCGGCCAGTCCTGAGCGCGAATGAGCTTCCGCAGATTCGATCGTTTGCAGAAAAAACGCCTGAACCTCGTTCATGAGATCCTTGCCGACATCCGTTCGAACGAGCGCGATCGCTCCTTGTTGATCGCCACCTTGCACCAAGCGGATGGTTTCGGCCATCTCAGCCAGCTTCGCAACGATAGCGCCTTCAAAGCGTGCCAGATCTGCCTCGTTGTGAAGCAAAGGAGCGACAGCCTCTTCCATGCGCTTGTAGAGAGGCACGACCTCGTTTGCCTCACCTTCATAGGGCTGGAGATAACGCTCGTCTTGTGTGATCAGGAAACCGCGCTGGCTACTTTCAGCCACCTGAAGGGCATTTCGAAGATTCACCACGGTCGCTCGAGCGACGCGCCACTGCGTCAGCGTATCGGAAATCCCTTGCGAACGTTGCGCCAGCCAAAACGTCGTTCCTACAATCACAAGCAAAGCCGCCAAACCGATCAGCAAAAGCAGAGCGCTGCTGCGCATGAATTTGGCGCGCGAAATTGGCATATGGATGAGGTCCCCAGGTCCCTTTCTTCATTGCTTGAAGATCGTTCGGGATTCCAGCAAAAAAGCTTGAGATTATCTATTTTTAGTCGCTTTCCCCTTGGAACTGGGGCAGTCGCTCAAGAAACTTCGCTGGCGGCGAAGACCTCCGCTGCGAGACTACGTGTAATCGGGCGGCGCTTTTCCATTGCCGCATGGTCGAGCTTGTCAACAATGGCCATGGCTGAGG